>NZ_JBPXMQ020000028.1:0-80133 GCF_053470405.2 Azospirillum mesophilum | reverse complement strand
GCGTCAGCCGGCGCGAGAGTGCGACGTAATGCACCTCCTCGCTGGTCCGGCCGCTGGTGCCGGTGCGCCGGCACACGATGCGGCCAACCGCCTTCAAGCCCGGTAAGGCGGCGGGGCGGGCCAGGGAGGTGGCCGGGATCACGCTGGCTTGGCGCCATTCGCGGCGGCCATGCCCACGCTCCTCGCAGGTGTAGGACGGCACCGCCGCGCTGGCCCGGGTGAAGGCCTGCTCGGCCGCGGCGTGCAGCGGCCCGTTGTTGGCCTTCAGGGCCAGCGCGTCGTCGGCCTTGGCCGCCAGCACCGCTTCGGCCATCTTGGGATGGCAATGCAGGGCGTCGCCGTCACCGTGCAGCCCTTGAGCACCAAGCCGCGCAGCACCTCCAGCGTCGCCGCTACCTCGTTGCCACCCGGCGCCCAGGCCTGCGCCAGGGTCATCCGCGTCTGGCTGTCCCAAACGCTGACCATCAGCGGCGGCAGGCACGCCCGGCCCTTGTCGTAGGCGCGCCGCAGGCTCTTGCCGTCCACCGCCACCACCCCGGCCGGTGCCGCAGGCCCGAGTTCCTGGCGCACCCGCGCCATGCAGGCGGCAAAGGCGCGCTCCAACTCTCCGGGATCGAGCAGGCAGAACACCCGGCTGAAGGTGTCGTGGCTCGGCACGCCGTGCGGCAGATCGACGATCTCCCGCAACGCGTCTTCGCGCGCTTCCGCAAACTCGGCGATCTGGACACACGATTTCGCCCCGCACAGCGTCGCCGCCAAGACCAAAAACAGAATCGCGCCGAGATCGTGCTGCGCATTCGGGTCGCGCGGATCGCGAACCTCTCAGAAAATCTCGAGGAAGGACTGCATGGCGCATCTCCTGAAGCAAAAGGCCTCTTCGGCGTCTTCCTTCAGGTCAACAGGCGCAGATCGCTTTACTCAGATGCGATACCCCTGATGTCGAAGGGGGGCCCTTTCCTCATGTCGTCCAGGGGGGAGACTCTCACCTCGCCTGACAGCGTGCCCGTCAGCGGTCCATTGGACATCAGACGCCCAACGGACGGCTGACCGACAACAGCCTGTCCCATCCGATCGCCCTGGTGTTCGATCGTGGTTTCTCCGAGGCTCTGGTAAAGGGCCACAAGGCGGTCGAGCAGCATCTGCGGGACGTGTTTCGTGCCCGGTTGCAGGAACAAGCCCGCTATCTGGAATGGCTGTCCGACCCCACCAATCGGGAAACTGTTCTCCATGATTGAATTGGAGTTCCTTGCCAACTCTCTGGCCGACCACGCCGAATTCGTCGCCCGGCGCTGTCCGGACCCCGCCGCGCTGGACGTGGACCGCGAGTCTCACGGCATGCTGAGCAAAAGCCTGTGGGTCGAGGCGACCGTGGGCGGCGGGGAGGCGGCTGATCCATCGGTTGTGGCGGAGCGGGAACTGCCCGAGCATTCCCTGGCGCTCGCCATCGTCTACCACCGGGTGCTGATCGGCTCGCTCGGGGCCGATCCGGAGCTTGGTGCGGTGGAGGGGGTTTTGCGCCGCCATCTCAATCAGGCGGCCATCGATTGGTCCTGGCTCGGCCGGGCAGGCGACGATCTGCTGTTGATTCGGGTGGGGCCGCCGGGCAGCGACACGGACGATGACTGGAAACACGCCCGCGAGGTGGTCGAGCGCAACGAGCGCGTCTGCCGGGTGCTGGTCTGGCTGCCGCCAGCGCCGGAGCTTGGCGGTCTCTGGCAAAAATCTCTGGACTCCGTGATGGACCGGACCTTCCTGGTGCAGCCCCTGGCCGCCCGACGCGAAGGTTGGGGATGAGGATGAAAATCGAGACGATGTGATGATCAGCGCCCCGCTCGACCCCTGGGCGCGCCTGACGGCGGAACTGGCGGACGAGGGCGAAGAGTTCAACGAGGCAGCGGCTCGGCGCTGGATCGAAATCCTCTCCACCTCCACGGCCGTCGACGATCTTCCGGAACAGTTGGTTGCCGCGCCGGAGGCCGCGCCATGAAGGATCGCATCCATCTGAGCGAGGTGCGCCTCGACAATTTCCGCAGCTTCGGACCGGGCTGCCCCAGTCCCTTGCAGGCGGGGCCGAGCGTGCTGGTGGTGGCCGGCCCCACCGGGCTCGGCAAGACGACGCTGATCGAAGGCATCGAATGGGCCTTGACCGGCCGGATCCGCCGATTCAGCCAGGACAAGCGCGAGGTCGACCGTGCTCTGACCCGCCGAGGTGCGGACTCCGGCAGCCACGCCGTGACGCTGACCTTCAGCGACAGGAAAACCATCACCCGCGGGCCGCAGTCCACGCCCGCCCTGTCGGATGTGCTGGAGGTGCTGCGCGATCCCGCTTGGCCGCATGAGATTGAGACGCTCGTCCCCTATCTCGGCCTGACCCATGTGCTCAGCCAGTCGTCGACTTTGCGGCTCACATCCCGCGATCCGCAGGAACGGTGGAGGGACCTCAGCGAACTGACCGGAGCGCCGGGCATCGAAAAAATGATCGAACGCTTGGGGCCGAATACCAAGGCGCTTTTGATGAGAGGCGCCAACAAACAGGCCGAAGCACGAGAGGAGTTCAAGGAAAAGCGCGACAGGTTGGTGGCACTGCTGGGGCAGGCGCGCGAGCACGACGCGCTGCTGTCCACCGACTCCGCACATACCGCCGAGCAGGTGCTGGACGACGCGAAGCTGGCGCTGGCCGAAGCCGAAGCGGCGCGCGTGGCCGCCGCCGAAAGCGTCGCGAACAAGGCGGCTCACCTCAGCGCCCTGATCAAGAATTTGCACGAGGGCGACACGGAATGCCCCCTGTGTCTCGCCGTCCACAAGGACGGCGACCTGTTCGACCGTGCCCACCGAGCGCTGGAGCGGCAGGATCCGAGTCTTACGGCGGCGACAGCGCGCGTTGCGGAGGCCGGTGCTCGGGCAAAAGCGTGCCTTGACGCGATCACCGCGTACGGTCCGCTCCGCCAAGCCGCCGCCGATGCCTTTCAGCCGTATTTGGACCGTGTCAGTCGGCGGCCGATACTAAGGCCGATACGCTCCGACACCGACCCGAAATTGGTGGGCGGCCGTTGGATGGGCTGGCCGAATGGCTCGATGACCGGGTGGCCGCCGTTGGAACGGAGGTGGCGCGGTTGCAGGAGGTCCGGCGCGCGCTCGACCCAGACGAGACGCTGACGGACCGGAGGCAGCGGGCAGCGCAAACGGTGATGAGCGCGGCGGAGGCGCTTGCAGCTGCCGAGAAGGAGCATGCGGACGCCAAGGCGCGGCTCGACCCTGTATCTCGGCGAAGGACAAGCCGGCGTCAAGGCGCTCAGCTTCCTTTTCGCCGCCAGCACGGCCCACCCCTGGTCGCGCTGGCGCGCCCTGCTGCTGGACGATCCGTTGCAGTACAACGACCTCGTCCACAAGGCGGCGTTCCTCGATATGCTGCGCCCGCAGGTCCGGGCCGGGTCCTGCCAAGTGGTCCCGTCGACCCACGACCTGGAGGAGGCGCGCCTCATCGAACGCAAATGCCGCAACGCCGGGATCGCATTCAATCTATGCCGTTTGCAGCCCTTGGAAGAGACGGCGTTTCCTATTTGATCGAATGAAAAGCGAACTTTAATATCCGCAAACTCTCAGCCGTCATTGGTGTGACCTGACCGAAAGGCTGTAATTGGCTACGTTTTTCCAAGCTGCTCCCGAAACCGCTTTGGCCGCTTGGAATCGCCCTTATTGCATTTTTCTGGTGGGTGTGCGGCAAGGTCGCCGCGCAGGTCCAGCGCTCTCGGCCCGCGGCGAGCGGCCGGACCGCACATCCGGCGGCGCGGCGCCACCATCATGAGTGCGTCATTCCTCCTGCATGGCGCGCAGGAAGGCAAGCAGAGCGGCTCTCTGGGCGCCCGTCAGCCGGTTGATCCGGTCGGCCAACTCATCGGCCGGCGGGGGCGTGGCTGAGGTCTCGGCGCCGGCCCGTTCCGATCCGGAAGCGTCCGGTCCGGCCCCGGCCTCACCATCCCCGGCGATCAGCCAGTCCGGATCGACGTGGAAGGCATGGGCGTAGAGTTTGGCGCGGATGGCCGTCAGCGCCCTTTCCCCGCTTTCATCCAACGGGTAGTCGGGCCAGCCGAAGGCTTCGGCGGCCTCTTTGGCACTGCCGTACCCGGCGCGCTCGCGGGCGCGCAGGAGGCGTTGGGCGGCGGAGGCATCGGCTTGTGACGGCATTTCGGGATTTTGCCAAAGGCCGGGTGCGCGCACAAACCCGCGAAAGAGTTATCGGCGCCATGCTTGACCGGGGCTCGACCGGATCCACATGGCACAGCGCAGGCGGAGGACTTCAGCATGCGCGCGATGGTCATCACACGGTTCGGCGGTCCGGATGTGTTCGAGCGTCAGGAGCGGGCGCGCCCGGTTCCCGGACCCGGCGAAGTCCTCGTGCGGGTCGTCGCGTCCGGGACCAACCCGGTCGACGCCAAAATCCGCCAAGCCGGGACCTGGGCGCAGATCCCGTTTCCGGCCGTGCTGGGCTATGACGTTTCCGGCGTCGTGGAGGAGCTGGGACCGGGCGTGACCGGCTTCAGCGTCGGGGACGAGGTGTTCTACACGCCGGAGATCTTCGGAAACCCGAACGGCAGCTACGCCGAATACACCGTGGCGTCCGCCGGCATCCTCGCGCGCAAGCCCGCGAACCTCAGCCACATCGAGGCGGCCGGCATCCCGCTGGCGGGCGGCACGGCGTGGGAAGCGATCGTCCGGCGCCTGAACGTCAGGCCGGGCGAGACGGTGCTGATCCACGGCGGCGCCGGCGGTGTCGGCTCCTTCGCCATCCAGTTCGCCAAAGCCGCGGGCGCCCGCGTGATCGCCACATCCAGCGCGGCCAACCACGCGGCCCTGCGCGAGCTTGGTGCGGACGTCGCCATCGACTACCGCGACGCCGACGCGGCGGACCGGATCACCCGCGAGACCGCCGGGCACGGCGTCGACGCCGCCTTCGACACGGCCGGCGGCAACGTGCCCATGAGCACCCAGGTGACGCGGCCCTTCGGCCGGATCGCCACGATCCTTCCGCCGACCGGCGACCTGAGCGCCCTCTACACCAAGAACCAGACGCTGTTCGGCACCTTCCTGACGCGCGAGGGTGCCCGGCTTCGCGAGATGGCGCCGCTGTTCGAGCGCGGGCAGGCCCGGGTCGTGGTGGACGCCGTCCTGGGGCTGGAGGATGTGGCCAAGGCCCATGAGCGGCTCGATTCCGGCCATGGGCGCGGCAAGATCATTCTTCAGGTCGCGCAATAGCCCCACACGGCGGTATTCCGGCGCCGGAGAGAGGTCAACATGCACTGGTCGATCCCCATCGGCACCGTCAAGGGAACGGTGATCCGCATCCACGTCACGTTCCTGCTGTTCCTGCTGTGGATCGGCGCGGCCCATCACGCGCAGGGCGGGTGGCCGGCGGCCATGGAAGGGGTCGTCTTCATCGCGCTGCTGTTCCTGTGCGTCCTGCTCCATGAGCTGGGCCATGTGTTCGCCGCCCGGCGCTACGGCATCCGAACGCCGGACATCACGCTGCTGCCCATCGGCGGCGTGGCGCGTCTGGAGCGCCTGCCTGAAAAGCCGTCGCAGGAGTTGGTCGTCGCGCTGGCGGGGCCGGCCGTCAATCTGGTGATCGCGGGCCTGCTGTACGTGGTGCTCGGCGGCTTTCTGCCGGCGGGGAGCACGGAGGTGCAGAACGCCGGCGTCGGTGTCCTGGCCCGCCTGGCCTCGGTGAACCTGTTCCTGGCGCTGTTCAACCTGCTCCCGGCCTTTCCCATGGACGGCGGGCGCGTGCTGCGGGCGGCGCTCGCCCACCGGATGGGCTATGGCCGGGGCACGCAGGTCGCCGCCTCCATCGGGCAGGTCGTGGCCTTCGGGCTGGGGCTGCTGGGCCTGTTCGGCAATCCGCTGCTGCTCTTCATCGCGCTGTTCGTCTATCTGGGCGCCGCGTCGGAATCGCATGCGGTGCAAATTCGCGAGGTGTCGCGCGGCATGGCCGTCGCGGACGCCATGGTCACGCGCTTCGAAAGCCTGTCGCCGTCCAGCGTTCTGGAGGACGCCGTGCGGTGCCTGATCCACACCACGCAGCACGAGTTCCCGGTGGTGGACGGCTCCGGCCGGCTGAGGGGCGTGCTGACGCGCGACGAGATGATCCGCGCCCTGCGGGACCGGGGGCCGAACGCGCCCGTGCTGGACGTGATGCGGTCGGACATCCCGGTGCTCCACCAGGGCCAAAGCCTGGAGGAGGCACTGCGCGTCATGCAGGAGCAGCGCCTGCCGGCGGTCGGCGTCAACGACAACGACGGGCATCTGGTCGGCCTCGTGACGCCGGAAAACGTCGGCGAGATGATGATGGTTCAGGCGGCCAAGGCGTCGGCGCGGCGCTGACGCCCGTTCCGGCGGGTTCCTCTTCCTGGCTGCCGCTCCTCTCCCGGGTCCCCTCCTTTGAGATGTGCCGGGCGGCTTCGTGGTGAACCCGCACCCACTCTGCGGCCGGGACGCGCGCGGGACGGCGGGCTATGATGAGAACCTGATCCTTAGACGCGGATGCCGGCGCGCGGCCGGAGGTGCTATGCGTCCGAACCTTCTCATCGTCGACGATGATGAATTGGCAGCCGTCACGCTCCGGGACGTCGCCCTTGAGTTCGGCTTCCGGGAGGCC
Organism: Azospirillum mesophilum; assembly: GCF_053470405.2. Lineage (NCBI taxonomy): Bacteria > Pseudomonadati > Pseudomonadota > Alphaproteobacteria > Rhodospirillales > Azospirillaceae > Azospirillum > Azospirillum mesophilum. The sequence continues at coordinate 73,481 of NZ_JBPXMQ020000028.1, read as the reverse complement.
GAGATTGCCAGGGGGGCGCAAGAGGCGCTCGACCGTCTCGACAGCCTACGCCCGGACGCGATGACCCTGGACATCAATCTGCACGGACGAAAGTCGTACGAGGTCGCCGCGCGCGCCGTCAGGCTCGGCATTCCCTTCGTGTTCCTGTCGGGATACGACCGGAACGACATTCCCCTGGAATATTTGAAGATTCCCGTCCTGGAGAAGCCCTGTGGCGGGGAGGCGCTCCGCCGCGTGCTGTCCGAACTGGCCCATCCGCTGGACGGCCCGGGCCTCACCCTGCCGCGCGCCTGACTCCGGAGTGCCTGTTGCCGGGCCGCCTATTGGATGATCGGTTGGGGGATCAGTTCGGAGTTCTTGAAGGCGTGGGCCGCTATGTTCCGGCAGCCGTGGGCTCTCATGTCGTCGAACATGCGCAGGACCTCCGGCTTGGACAGCGCCTTGACGGCCGCCTCCGGCGTGCCGAGGCGGATCAGGACCATGGTGTTGGGCGAGGCGGGCAGGATGTTCCATTGCGCCGAGAACTCGGCAAACCCTTCCAGCCGGACCAGCTCCGCGATCCAGCTCTTGGATCGGACCCGATACCCGCTGGCGTCGAGGTCCGCGGGGCGGTCAAAGAAGATGATCAGAAGAGCCATGCCCAACTCATACAGGTCTTGCCGCTTTTCCAATGAACTGGGGCCAATGAATTGGGACTGCTCTTTGTGGGCGGCGAGCGTTCGGCGGACGTTTCCCATGCCGCTTCCGGCGTCCGCTCCCCGTCCATTCATCCCGGCATCACGCCGTCGTGGTTGCCGGACGGTAACCGGTCCGGGTTTCGGCGGCCCGCTGCATCGACCGGTGGGCCTCGTCGGGGTCCACCAGCACGGTGGTCTTGAAGGCGGACACGCCGTTCCTGGATGCGACCATCAGCAGGAAGGCGGTGCAGCTTTCGGTGTCGGGAAACTCGGCCATCAGGACGCCGTCATATTCGCCGTAGGCGAAATGCAGCGAATGCAGACGGCCGCCGAAGGCTTCGACGCCCTGGCGAACGATGTCGGTTCGGTTCTCCGGCTTCTGGACCAGGGCTTTGAAGTTTTCGGGTCCAAACCGGAACTGGATCATGAATTTCATCATGGCGGCACCCTCCCTTTGCCACCCGTGGAACTCTAATGGAGCGAAAGCGAAGGCGCGGTGAATTAAACGGAGAAGCGCGAACTATGGCGGATGTTGTCTTTCCCGTTATTTGAACGGGGGAAGGCGGCGAGGCCGGCCGCATTTTGGAGTGATGGGCGCTTGATGGGGCCTCGCCGTCGGGGTTGAGATCGTGGCCGGGGAGGAAACGTTCCTGACCTACCCTTTGGTGCAGGAACCGGCACCGCGCTTGCGCGGTTGCTAAGGCGGTCAACAGGATGGAGGCCTCGCCATGGGTATCATCGCCTGGATCGTCCTCGGCCTGATCGCCGGGTTCATTGCCTCGAAGATCGTGAACAAGACCGGTGAAGGGGTGGTGCTGGACATCGTGCTTGGCATCATTGGCGCGGTCGTCGGCGGGTTCATCATGAACACGCTGGGGGGTGCCGGGGTGACCGGCTTCAATCTCTGGAGCCTGCTCGTCGCGGTCATCGGCGCGGTCGTGGTGCTGTGGATCTACCACGCCGTCGCCGGACGCCGGACCGCCGTCTGACGCCGTTCCGGCAAATTCGTCCGGGGACGGGGCGGCAGGCCGTTGCGGGCCGCCCCGTCTCCGTCAGCACCGACGCTCAGTAACGGCGCCCGTAGACGGGGTCGACCGTCCCGGAACTGCCATAGGTGCCGCCGTAGTCTTGCTGGCGGACGCGCAGGTTGTTCTGCACGTGGCGCACGCCGGACACGCTCTCCGCGACATCCTCCGCGCGCCGCTTGGCGCGGCGGTCGTCCACGGTGCCGGACAGCGTGACCTCGCATCCGCTGACCGTCACGTCGATGTCGGAGGCGTCGACGTAGGGATCGTCGGTCAGGCGCTCGCTGACGTCCTCGCGGATCCGCTCGTCGGAGCGGGCGTAGCCACGCGGGCCGACACCGCGGTAGCCGTGCCGCTGGTCCCAACCGCTCTGGTCCTGTTCGCTCCGGTCTCGGGCACGGCGGCGCTGTGCCTCGTCGTCGCCGAACCAGGAAGACACCTCGTCCCGGCCGCGGTCCAGCGCACCCCGCTCATTCCAGTCCCGGCCGCTTTCGCCATAGTCCCGGCGGATATGGCGCTCCCCGGCGTAGCCGCGTGTGTCGAGGCCCCGGCGGTCAAGGTCGTAGCGTTCGCCGCGGTAGGGCGCGCCGCCTTCCCCGGAGAGCCAGCGCATGTCCTCCAGCATCTCCGGGTTGTAGTCCCCGGCCCGTTCGAGCCGGCGACGGCTCTCGCGCAGGTCACGATTCACGTCGCCGGTGCCGTAGTGCTCCCGGTGGCCGTCGCGTTCGTCGGTCCTCCACCGGGCATCGTAGTCCGCCATCGCACGCTCCCTCCCTGTTGGAAAGCAGACCATTTGCGGGCTGCCTTGCTCCCAACATGGGGCCGGAGACGCCGGTTCCGGGCTGGTGCGTTACGGAAGAGGGCCGGTTGTGTACAGTGCGATGCGCAGCCCGCCGTTCGACACCGGGGCGGCCGGGGGCGCGAAGGGCAGGCCGGTCGCCTTGGCGAGCGACTCCTCGCTCGTGATCAGCCCGACCCGCCAGCCGGAGAATCGGGCCAGCAGCGTCTGCCCCAGCGCGTGGTACAGCGGGTAGAGCTGCTTCTTGTCGCCGATCCGCGCGCCGTAGGGCGGGTTGACGATGACGAGGCCGGGCGGCCCGTCGGGGGCGGCGAGGTCGCTGACCGCGTGCTGCTGGAACTCAGTCAGGTCGGCGACGCCCGCGCGCTCCGCGTTGGCGCGGCTCATGGCGATGGCGCCTGCGTCGCGGTCGCTGCCGTAAAAGCGGACCTCCGGCCTGGTGCCGCCGCCCGCAGCGCGCAGGCTCTGCCACGCCGCCTCGTCGAAGCTGGCGAGCTGTTCGAACGCGAAGCGGCGTGACCGACCGGGGTGGAGCCCGGCGGCGATCTCGGCGGCTTCGATGACGAAGGTGCCCGACCCGCACATCGGATCGACCACGGGTTCGGTGCCGTCGAACCCGCATTGCCGCAGGAACAGGGCGGCCAGCGTCTCCCGCATCGGCGCCTTGTTGACGGCTTCCTTGTGGCCGCGCTTGTGCAGGGATTCGCCGGAGGTGTCGACGCTGATGGTGCATAGGTCGTCGTCGATGCGCGCCTTGACGACGATCTCGGCTTCCGGAGAGGCGGGCGCGCCGAGTTCTTCCCGGATCGCCCGCTCGATCCGCTGCGCCGCCGCACCCGCGTGGTAGATGCGGGAGCCCTTGCAGGACGCCTCGACACGGACCGGCACGTCGGCGCGCAGGATGTCGGCCCAGGCCACGCGGCGGGCGCGCTTGTCGAGCTGTGCGAGGTGGAAGGCCCGGAACTCGGCGACACGCGCCAGGACGCGGGTGGCGCCCCGGAGTTCGAGGTTCGCCCGCCAGACCTCGGGCCAGCCGCCCTTGACCGTCACGCCGCCCTTGATGGGCGTGGGTTCCCGGAATCCCTTGGCCCGCACTTCGTCGCAGAGCACGGATTCCAGACCGGGAGCGGTCACGATGAAAATGTCGAAGTCGCCGTCTGTGTTCATCCCGCCTAGATATCGCGGAAGGCGGGCCGGTATCGACATGTTTCTCGGGGCTCTCCGTCACGCGAAAAAGACCGACGCCACGGAGACGGGCGCGCCGAGGAGGAGCCCGATGGCCGTGGCGCGCTCGATCCGGCTCCAGGACCGCCAGTCCCGGCGGAAGGACCGGACGAGCGGGATCCCCAGCATGGCCTGGACCATCGGTTCGCCGAAATGCTCAAAATTCCAGTACGCGCCCATGATCGTCGTCCTATTTGTACGGTTGCTCTGCGAGCGGGACCGTGTAGGTGGTGGCCTTGCCCGACAGGCAGACCTCCCCGTTTCCGTTCCGCACGGTCGTCGTGATGGTGCAGATCGGCTTGTCGTCGCGGACGGAGGTGACCTCGACCCGCCCGACGATCTCCTCCCCCACCATCACCGCCTTGGTGAAAGTCCATTCCACGCCGAGGAAGACGGTCCCCGGTCCCGGCAAATCCTCGGCCACCAGCGCGTTCAGCAGGCCGGAGGTGACGCCGCCCTGCACGATCAGCCCGTGGAAGGGGGAGCGGGCGGCAAGCTCCGCATCGAAATGCAGCGGGTTCCGGTCGCCGGTCATCTCCGCGAACATCTCCACGTCGCGCGGGCTGGTGCGCCGCCGCCGCTCGGCGACCGCGCCGACGGCGGGCTTGCCCTTGATCGTCGCTTGCCAAGGCGAGGCGGTGTCCAGGCTGGTGTCGGTCATGGTCGTCACTCCCGTTTCGTGGGCTGTTCAGCAGGCTCCGGCGGCGGTGCGTTCGGTCATCCAGTCGACCTCCCGCTTCATCGCCTTGTTGAGCGTCCGGTGGTGGTCCTTGAGGGCGTCGAGGTCCCAATCAAAGGACGCGATGGCGTCCGTCACCTCGAAGAGGGGCAGCGACAGCTCGTCCCGCGTCTCCGCATACTCCTCGAAGGCGTCGGGCGTGCCGCGCGCCGCCGCCGTGGCGAGCAGTTCGGCATCGCGCAGCGCGTCGGTGATGCCGTGCGCCGTCAGCGGGTCCTTGAAGTAGCCGGCGTCGCCGACCAGCGCCCATCCGGGTCCGCAGGGCTGGCGTAGGAAGCCCTTGCGGCCAGCGAAGGCCCACAGCCGCCCGTCCATCCGCGCCGGCTCCAGCGCCCGCGTCAGGTCGGGCAGAGACTCCGCGATCAGGCGCCGGTAGAGCGCGGCGAGGTCCCCACGATCCTCCCGCCGGAACCGCTCCGCCGAAACGGAAGTAAAGACGCAGCATTGCCCGGCGTTGGTCGGTATGATGCCGGTGCCCATGCCCTCCCGGTAATGCCAGCGGAAGCCGTCCGCCCCGACCCCCGACCAGTAGCCGTAGAGGGTGGCGGTGGCGTAACGGGCCATGCGGCGCACCGGGGCCTCGACCAGCCGGGCCACGGTCGATCCGATGCCGTCGGCGCCGACCACGAGGTCCGCCGCGATTGCGATGTGGCGCCCTTCCGCGTCCCGCACCGTGGCGCCGGTGACGCGCCCGTCGGGCCGCCGGATCAGCCCGGCCAGCGAGCAGCCGTGGCGAACCTCGGCCCCGGCTTCCTGCGCGGCGTCGACGAGGACGCTGTCCAGCACCGTCCGGCGGGGGGCGTAGAGCGCGTCCACCCCGTTGGCCGGCTTGATGTCCACGGCGACCACCTCCTCGCCATAGTGGAAGGTGGTGCGGCGCACGGCGGGTGTGCCCATCTCGACGATCCGGGGCAGCAGGCCCCAGCGGTGCAGCTGCAGCACGCCGCCGCGCATCAGCGCGTGGGTGGACAGCGTGTCGGTGCCGTAGCCGCCCCGGTCGATCACCAGGACCTTCAGCCCACGGCGCGCCATCAGCATCGCGGTCGCGGCGCCGGCGCAACGCGCGCCCACCACCAGCGCGTCGAATGTCTCCTGGGGACGCATGTCCGAATCCTTCCGATCAAGCGGCAACGCAGCCGTGTTTCGCCAGATGGGCCAGGATGTCCCCGGCCAGCTCCTCGGCGTCGGCCCCGACGCCGTCGATGAAGTTCGATTTCCGCCGTCGCAGGAAGCGCAGCCCCAGCGCGTAGAGGCCGGGGGAGGGGGTGATCCCGCCGTGGTGGATGATCTCCCCCGCCGCGTCGAGCACCGGGACCTTCAGCCAGCCATAGTCGCGCCGGTAACCCGTCGCCCAAACCACCGACCGGATGCCCTCGGCCCGCAGGTCGATCCGCGTGGGGGAGGGTTCCAACACGATGGGACGCGGCGCTTCCCCCGCCGGCAGGCCGGCGGCGGCGTCGATGCGGGCGAGCAGCCGCTCCAGCGTCGCCTGGGCGGCGGCGGTGGTCTCGGCGAGGTCGTCACTGACATGGACGCTACTTCCGTCCGCCCCGCTTCCATCCATGGCGGCCGTGCGGCCGACAATGCGCACGCCCTGGTCGCGCAGCGTTGCAAGGTCGATGCTCCGCCGGTCGGGATGCCCGACGAGCTGAAGCGAGGGCTGCGCGCGGGCGCGGCGGAGGTCGCGGCTCCGGTCGGCGCGCTCGTCCAGCAGGCCGATGCGGTCCATCCACCACAGGATGTCGCGTCCCTGGTAGAGGCGCGGCAGCCGCGTGTGCTGCCCCACCGACAGGGTCACCGGCCGGCCGGAGCGGTGCAACTCCTCCGCCAGCTGGACGCCGGTGGCCGAAGCGCCGACCACCAGCACGCCGCCGTCCGGCAGCGAGTCCGGATTGCGGTAGCCGGATGGCGTGGTCTGCCGGATGTCCGCCGGCAGGTGCCGGGCCATCGCGGGCACCAGGGGAATGTCGCAATGGCCGGTGGCGAGCACCACGACCCGCGCCATGCGGTCGCCCCGGTCCGTCTCCACCCGGTAGCCGTTCGCCGTCCGCTCCACCGCGCGGACCGTGACGCCGCTCTCCACCGGGGCGGAGCCGGCGCGGGCGTAGTCCTCCAGGAAGCGGACGACCTCCGGTACGGTCATGAAGCCGTCGGGATCGGAGCCCCGATAGGACCAGCCGGGCAGCCGGCTCATCCAGTTGGGCGTCAGAAGCCGCAGGGAATCCCAGCGCTCGCTGCGCCAGCGCTCGGCCACGCGGCCACGGTCCAGAACGGCATGGTCGATTCCACGCCGGCCCAGGCAAACGCTCATGGCAAGGCCGGCCTGGCCGGCGCCGATGATGATGGCGTCGGTGTGCTGCATGGTCACGTCTCCGGGGATCGCCCCTGCCGGCAGTTTCACCGGCAGGGGGCGCTGCGCTCAGTCATTCATGGTGATGGCGACCGGCACGCCGTTGGTCAGGACGTCGAACACGGCGGAGCGGGCGCGGGACTGCTCGACGATCTCGCGCAGCTTGGCCTCGGGCGCGTCGCCCTTGACGCGGAAGCTGACCCGGATCGACCGGAAGCCGTTGCGGACCTCGTTGGACAGGCCGAGGATGCCACGCAGGTCGATGTCGCCCTCCACGGTGGATTCCACCTCGTCCAGCGTCACGCCGCGCGCGGCGGCGATGTTGGCAATGCCTGCGGTCAGGCAGCTCGCCAGGGCGTGCAGCAGATATTCGACCGGGGTGGGGCCGTTGTCCTCGCCGCACAGCACCGCCGGGTGGTCGGCGTCCGCCTTGAAGGGGGCGGCGTGGCTGTGCTCGCCACCGGCGCCGGAGAAGCCGGACATGGTGCTGCGGCTGTGGGTGCCCTTGACCCAGCGGCTCTGTGCCCGGAACTGGAACTCGGCAAGCTCGGGCTGGCCGGCGACCGCGCCGATGGTGGCGAACAGCTTGGGCGTGTCCACGCCGTTCAGCGGCATCGGGGTCTTCTTCGGGGCGCGGGCTTCCGTGGTCATGGTGGCGGTCATGGTGGCTGCCGTGGTCATGGGAGCGTTTCCTTCTCGGGGTTTTCTTCCGGGGGCCGGGACCAGGGGCGATGCCGTCGCCTGGCGCTCGGCCGTCGTGAATGCTTGTGTACACAGCAATCGTGTGTGCGACCGTTTGAAGGGCAGTGGTATGTTCCGCGCAGACCGTTGAATTCGGGGGGCCGACATGAGCCCGCGCCGGCTACACGGTTGTGGTGATCGGCGGGTGCGAAGGGGGTATCGCGCGTCGAATGATCCGTTGAAGCACAAAGGATTCGCTTCGATGATCGGACCCGCTGGCAATCCTGACAACAAACGCCAGCGCAGGAACGGAGGCGGCCATGCTGGCCATCCGTCTCTTGGGCGAGATCGACGTGGTGCGGGACGGGGAGCGTCTTCCCCTTCCGCCGTCCAAGAAAACGCGCGCGCTGCTCGCCTATCTCGCGCTGACCGGTCGGCCGCACCGGCGGGAACGGCTGTGCGCGCTGCTGTGGGAGATCCCCGACGATCCGCGCGGGGCGCTGCGCTGGAGCCTCAGCAAGCTCCGCCCCCTCGTGGACGAGCCCGGCCGGACGCGCATCCGGGCGGACCGTGAGCTTGTCGGCTTCGACGCGGGCGGCGCCGACATCGACATCCTGACCGTGCGCCGGGCGCTGGCCGGCGGTGCCGACGCGCTGGACACCGACCAACTGCGGGCGCTGGCGCTGGACTTCCGCGGCGAACTGCTGGAAGGACAGGACCTGCCGGACCAGCATGATTTCCAGTCCTGGTGCGTGGCGGAGCGCGAGGACGCCCGCCGCCTCCAGGCGCAGCTGCTCGCCGCCCTGGTCGAGCGCCTGCGGGACCGGCCGGAGGAAGCCCTGCCTTACGCCCGAACGCTGGTGCAGGGGCAGCCCTACGACGAGGCGGCGCGGGTCGGCCTGATGCGCCTGCTTGTCGCCGCCGGGCGCCGCAGCGAGGCCGAACAGCAGTTCGAGGCCGGCCAGCGCGCCCTGCGCGAGGCTGGCCTGGGCAGCGCCGCGCTGGCCGCCGCGTGGCGCACCCTGAAGGGCGGATCCTCCCCGAAGGACGACGGCGACGCGCCCTCCCGGCCGATGCCGCCGCGGGACGCGCCGCCGGTCCCCTGCGCGCCGGCCGGCTCGGCCGCCCTGATCGGGCGACGGTCGGAGATGCGGCGCCTGCTGTCCGTGCTCGGCGAGGTGGAGGGCATTGGGGGCGGGGGCGGCGGGGTGCGGGTGGCCTTGCTCAAGGGCGAACCGGGACTGGGCAAGAGCGCGCTTGTCCTGGAACTGATCCGCGCCGCCGCCCCGCGGACCGGCGAGGTTCTGCTCGGCCACGCCTACGAGGTCGAGCGGGACCAGCCCTTCGGCCCCTGGATCGAGGCGCTCGACGGGCTGCCCGCGTCGGGTGCCGTCGCTGCCGGCGCGGTGCCCGACCTGGGGCGCGGCGGCGATGTCGCGCTCGCCCGCGACCGTCTCTTCGCGTCGGTCGTCGAGACGGTGGCCAGCCGCGCGCGGCAGCGCCCGCCGCTGCTGCTGGTGATGGAGGACATCCACTGGCTGGACGAGGCGTCGGCCGCGCTGCTGCATCACGTCGTCCGTGCGGTGCGGCGGGCGCCGGTGCTGGTGGTGCTGACGGCGCGCGAGGGGGAACTGCCCGACAACCCGCCCGTGCTGGGCGCGCTGCGCAGCCTGCGCCACGACCGGCTGCTGGCCGAGATCGCCCTGGGACCGATGCCGCCGGAGGAGATCGCGGCCCTGGTCCGTGCCGTCACGCCGGACGCCGACGCGCGGCGGGTCGTCGACGAGAGCGGCGGCAACCCGCTGCTGGCGCAGGAACTGGCCCGCGCGCTGGCCGAAGGCGGCGAGGGCGTGCCGCGCACCCTGCGCGGCTTGGTCCGCGACCGCATCGACCGCCTGCCCGAATGCACCGCCGACGTGCTGCGCTGGGCGGCCATCCTGGGACCCAGCGTCTCCATCGACCGGCTGGGCCGGCTGATCGCGATGGACCTCGCCGACTTCATGGCCGCCCTGGACCTGCTGGAGCGTCACGCCCTTCTTCAGGACGCGGCGGACCGGGACGGCGCCGGGGCGGGCGGCTACGCCTTCCGCCACGACCTGATCCACCGCGCCGTCTACACCGGCCTGTCGGAACCGCGCCGCCGGCTGATGCACCTGAAGATCGCCCGCATGTTGCAGGAAACGGAACCCGCCGACGAGGCGGTCGCCGCCGAAATCGCGCATCACGCGGCGCTTGGGGGCGATGGAGCGCTTGCCGCGCAGGCTTGTGTGGCGGCCGGGCGGCGCTGCCTGCGGCTGCTCGCCGGGGCCGAGGCGGAGACCTTCGCCCGCCGTGGCATGCGGCACGCCGAACGGCTGCGCGAGCCGGAGCGGACCCGCTTCATGCTGGAGCTGACGCACATCCAGCTGGCGGCGAACCGGCCCGTGGCGCCGGCCGACACCATGCGGCAGATCGAGGAGCTGTCCGAACGTGCCCTCGACCACGGCTGCCTGCAGCACGCCCGGCTGGGCTTCCACATGCTGAGCCACCTCCGCTGGGAGGGCGGGCTCTGGTCGGAGGCCGAGCGCGATACCCTGCGCGCGGAGCTGGTCAGCCGTTCCGCCGACGAGAAGGTGCGGGTCGTGGCGCTGGCCGAGGCCGCCCGCTGCCTCTCCCTGCTGGAACGCGACCTGGGGCAGGCGGAGGCATTCGCGCTGGAAGCCCGCGCCCTGGCCCAGCGGCACGGCATCGAGCCGAACGCCATCCCCGACGCGCTGGGACTGCTGCGCCTGCACCAGGGAACCACACACGAGGCGGCCGCCCTGTTCGCCCAGGCCCGCGCGGCCGCGCGCCGCGACGGGGAGCGGGACGCCGAGTTCATGGCGCTGGAGCATCTGGTCTGGGTCGAGATCCGCGAGGGGCGCTTCGATCGGGCGGAGGCGCCGTGCGCCGAACTGGCCGAGTTGGCCGCCCGGCTGCGCCAGGACGGCAGCGAAGCGCCCTATGCCCGCGCGCTCGGCGCGCTGTGCCGCTTTGCCCGCGGTGATGCGGGGGCCGACCACGACCTGGACGCCGCCCTGGCGGCGCTGGCGCTGGCCGACGCCAAGCACCGGCTGGCCGTCATCCTGCTCTGCGCCGCCGAGATCGACCACCGCGCCGGCCGGCATGCCCGCGCCCGCACCCGCGCTGGGGAGGCGCTGCGGCTGGCCGCCCTGCTCGACCTGCCGAGCGAGACCGCCTGCGCCCACGCCGCCCTGGTCCGCATCGCCGAGGCGGTCGGGGACGAGGCGGAACGGCGCGTCCATCGCGGCGCCCTGCGGGACCTGCGGACGCGCAACCTGTCGCAGCACGCCCGGACTCTGGTCGAGGCGGTGGCGCCGGACGCCGACACCTGAGCAGCGCAAGGGGGGAGCCATGGCCATTGTCGTCATCGAGCGCACGTTTCAGGACCGGATCGACGGCGCGGCGCTTCTGGACATGGACCGGCGGAACAGCTGGTGCCTTCAGGCGCATCGGGTCGGCCCGATCGGCCACTTCGTCTCCAGGGACGGGCTGCGCCTGTGCTGCGTGCTGCACGCGCCGGACGCGGAATCCGTGCACCTCGCCGGCCGGACGATCGGGGTACCGCCGGCCCACCGTGTCTGGCCGGCGGCGGCGCACGGGCCGGTTTCCGGCATCGACGCCCTGTCGGGCCGTGCCGGCGAAGCCGGGCGCTCCCTGGTCGTGGTCGAGCGGTCCTTCGCCGAGCCCATCGGCTTCGACGACGTGCAGGCGGCCGAGGATCGCGGGGCGTGGTGCCTCAGCGTCAACCGGGTCGAGTTCCTGGCAAGCTGGCTCGCGCTCGACGGGCGGCGGATGATCTGCCTGTACGATGCCCCCGACGCGGACACGGTCGTCCGGACCAACACCCGGCTCGGCCTGCCCTTCGACCGCGTCTGGAGCGCCGGGCTTTACGCCAGCGGCACGTCCGCCGGGGCATCGTCGGCGGAAACGTGACATCGGCGGTTCCCAGACGGTTGTACCCGGTGCCCCGTCCCCCCAAGGAACACCGAAGGAACCGGTGCCCCATGCGCATCGTCGCCGACTGTCACGAGCCCGCCGAGATCATCGACCTGCTCCGCGCGACCAAGAGCGTGGACGGCAGCGCCGTGGAGGTGGAGGCCGGCGCGCTGGACGTCGGCGACTATCTGATCGGGCCGGGTGCTGCGGTGGAGCGCAAGGCGGGCGGTGACTTCGTCGCCTCGCTGCTCGACGGGCGTTTCGCCGAACAGGCGGCCAAGCTGCGGGCGACCTACGACAAGGTCGTCTGGATCATCGAAGGCAACCCCTACGACGGCCACGTCACGCTGGAGCCCAAGGTGATCACCGGGGCCATCAGCCACCTCGCCATGGTCGAGGGGGCGACGGTGCTGCGCACGCAGACCCCGAAGGAGACCGCGGACCTGCTGCTGTCCATGGCGAAGCGGTTGCAGGACGGGCGCACCGACCTCACCCTGCGGCCGGGCAAGCCGGCGGACCCGCGCCTTCTCGCCGAATACATCGTCAGCGGCCTGCCCCGCATCGGCCGCTCCAAGGCGCGCGCCCTGCTGCGGCGCTTCGGCTCCGTGCGCGGGGTGTTCGCGGCGCAGGCCGCCGACATCGCCGCGGTCCGGGGCTTCGGTCGGAAGACGGCCGAGGCGATCCGCGCCGCCCTGGATGCGCCCTATGAAGGGACGGACGAATGACGGTCGGCGTCCTTTATCCGGAACTGGCGGTGCGGCGCTCAACCGGGCCTTGGAAGCGGGAGTCCTCCCCCTTGCGTGGCTGAGCCGTCCGCGCCGTTGGCTTATTCCTGCGCGCGGCACCACCTTAGCCCAAGCTTCGGCGTGGCGGGGGCGAGGATGGCGCGGTCAGTGGTCGGTGTGGGCATCGTCCTCGCGATGGCGATGCTGCTCGGTGCCTGCGGTCCGGAGCCGGCGGCGGAGGTGGTGCGCAAGCCCCTGCCGCCGCCGGCGCTGGCCTGGGACGTTCTGACGGCCGACGACGGGGTGGAACTGCCGGTCCACCGCTGGACCGCCCAGGGCGTCCCGCGCGTGGTGGTGGTCGCCGTGCATGGCATGAACGACTACGGCGCCTCCTTCGAACAGCCGGCCGCCGCCTGGACCCTGTCGGGGATCACCACCTACGCCATCGACCAGCGCGGGTTCGGCGGGGCCGCGGAACGGGGCCGCTGGTACGGCGACGGCCGCATGGCGGAGGATCTCCTCACCCTCGCGCGGCTGGTGCGGGAGCGCCACCCCGGCGCCCCGGTCTTCCTGGTGGGGGAGAGCATGGGGGGAGCGCTCGCGGTGCTGGCCGCCGCGCGGGCGGAGCCCGGCCTTCTGGCGGGGCTGGTGCTGTCGGCCCCGGCGATCTGGGGGGCGAGCGCGCGGTCCGAACTGCTGTACGGCGCCGCGATGCTGCTCAGCACCGTGGGTCCGACCTTCACCGTGCCGCCCCTGTCGGTGGAGATCGCATCGACCGACGATCCCGCCGTGCTGAAGCGGCTGCGCGAGGATCCCCTGATCATCCATCGTACCCGGCTGGACACGCTGGCCGGGATCGTCGCCCTGATGCGCGATGCGCGCGAAGCGGCGCGCGGGGTGAGGGTCCCGACGCTGGTGCTTCTGGGTGATCTGGACCGGCATGTGCCGCGGGATGGCGTCGCGGCGCTGCTCGGCCGCCTGCCGCCGCCGGGCGCCGTTCCGGGGACGACGCTGGCGCTCTACGACCAGGGGCGGCACCTGCTGATGCGCTCGCTGAACGGCGAGCGGGTCATCGCCGACGTGGCAACCTGGGTGCTGGCGCCCGGCCGGCTTTTGCCCTCCGGCGCCGATGCCCGTGCCAGGACCTGTCCGGAGCTCCTGCTGACACCGCGCCGGGGGTGCGTCGCTGACCGCATCGCGGCGACTGCCGGCCGCCCACCGCCGTGATACGGTTGCTCAGGGAACAGGTCGGGTCCAAAACAGTTGGTTCGGCAACGATCCATTATTGTTTCAAAATTGCAATTCGATGTCGCTTCCCGATTCTTTCGGGTGTGTGATAAGGAATTTCTGAACCGGGAGATTGCGGTCGAGTCATAGACAAGCGTGGAGTATAACGGCGTGACGACGCATCCTCGCCAAGTTGCCCCAGGGTTTTGCGCCGTACTTTTGGCCTCCGCGATGATCTTGGGCGGGTGCCAGCGCATGCAGCCCATCTATTCCGTTCAGGGGCACGCGATTCCCGTCGCGGCGCAGAAGCTTCCGCTGTCTTCCATCGAGCGCACCATTTACGAGGCCGCCACCGCGCGCGGCTGGAACGTCGACCGCATCCGGCCCGGCCTGATGCAGGCGACCCAGAAGTGGCGCGACCATGCCGCGACCGTCAACATCGTCTATTCCAACGAAAGCTACAGCATCGACCACGTCGGCTCGTCGAACCTGAAGGAGCAGGGGGAGCAAATCCACCGCGCCTACAACAAGAATGTTCACGCCCTGGAAGACGAAATCGAAAAGCGTCTGTACCGCGCGGGCTACTGAGGTCGGTTTGAGCGGATCGATGATGAGCGGCGGGCTGGGCTTCTCCGTCCTCCACTGGTGGGCCTGGGCGCCGGGGCGGGACAGCCGGGCGGCGTGGCGCGACTGGGCGGGCGCCCGGCCGGTGGATACGGCGGACGACGCGGCCCCCGCGCTGCCCATGATGCTGCGCCGGCGCACCACGCCCTTCGGTCAGAAGATGGTGGCCGGCGCGCTCGCCTGCGGGGCCTTCGCGGCGGAGGCCCGCTGCGTCCTGGCCTCGCGCCATGGCGAGTTGTCGCGCACGCTGGGGATCCTCAAGGCGCAATGCGCGGGCGACCTGCCGTCGCCCGCCGAATTCAGCATGTCGGTCCACCACGGGCTGGTCGGGCTGCTGTCGATCCACACCGGCAACAAGGCCGGCCACACAGCGCTGGCCGCCGGGCCGGACAGCTTCGGCTTCGGCCTTCTGGAGGCGCTGGCCGGTCTGGCCGAGCGGCCGGAGGAGCCGGTCCTGCTCGTCTACGGCGACGAGCCGCTTCCCGATGCCTACGCCGCCTTCCGCACGGAGGAGGAGGCGGGGCTTCCGCTGGTCCTCGTGCTGGCGCTGGGGCCGGCCGGGGCGGGCGGGGAGACGCTGCTCATGTCGGCCGGCCCGGCCGGCGGCGGTGGCGTTGTCGGCGGAGGTCCGGCCGCGCTGGACTTCCTGCGCTTCCTCCTGTCCGGGGCCGAGGCCGCTGCGGCGGAGGGGGAGCGCATGCGCTGGGAGTGGCGCCGTGCTGCGTGAGCGCCTGGACCGCCTGTGGCGCCTTGCCGGCACCGGCTTCGCCTTCGCCTTCCTGTTCGGGGGCGGTGCGGTGCTGGCGCTGACCGCCTTCCCGCTGGTCAATCTCGTCACGCCGGCCGGCCCGCTGCGGCGGGAGCGGAACCAGAGGCTGATCCACTGGGTCTTCCGCTTCTACGTGCGGATGCTGACGACCCTGCGCATCATCGAGGTGGAGGTGGTCGCGGCCGACCGGCTGCGCGCCGGGGCCGGCGGGATGGCCGCTGGAATGATCGTCGCCAACCACCCCTCGCTTCTCGACGTGGTGCTGCTGATGGCGCTGGTGCCGCGCGCCCAGTGCATCGTGAAGAAGGAGCTGTGGGCCAGCCCCTATCTCGGCAACCTCGTGCGCGGCACCGGCTACATCCGCAACGACCTGGAGCCCGAGGAACTGCTGGAGGTCTGCCGGGAGGCGGTCGCCGCCGGCAACAGCCTGATCGTCTTCCCCGAAGGCACCCGCACGGTTCCGGGCGAACCGATGCGGCTGCGCCGGGGCTTTGCCAACATCGCCACGCTGCTGGGTGCGGAAATCCAGCTCGTCACCATCACCTGCTCGCCGCCGACGCTGATCAAGGGCGAGCCGTGGTGGAAGATTCCCCCGCGCCGTCCGCGCTTCCGCGTCGAGGTGGGCGACCGCATCGACGCCAAGGCCTGGCTGGGGGACCAGTACCGCTCGCTTGCCGCGCGCAAGCTGGTGCGTTTCATCGAACAGTATTACGCAGAACGGCTCGCCCATGGATGATCTTGAATCCGAAGTCAAAGCACTGATCGTCTCCGCCCTGAAGCTTGAGGATCTGGCCCCCGAAGACATCGACAGCGACGAACCGCTGTTCGTGGAGGGGCTGGGGCTCGACTCCATCGACGCCCTGGAGTTGGGCGTCGCCCTGCGCAAGACGTTCGGCCTGAAGATCGATTCCGTCAGCGAGGACATCAAGGCGCATTTCGCCACCGTGCGCAGCCTGGCCCGGTTTATCCGGTCCCAGCAGACCGCCGAACCGGCGTGAGGGAGAGGACCATGCTGTCGCGCGACGACATCTATGAGAAGCTGAAGGGCTACCTGGAAGACATGTTCGAGGTGCCGCCGGAGCGCGTGTCGCTGGAGGCGCGCCTGTTCGACGACCTGGACCTGGACAGCATCGACGCGGTCGATCTGGTGGTGAAGCTTCAGGAACTGACCGGCCGCAAGTTCAAGCCCGAGGAGTTCAAGAGCGTCCGCACCGTGGGCGACGTTCTCGACCAGGTGCATGCGCTGCTGGTCGAATAGGGCGCGGCTGCTCGGCACGGGGGCCCTTGGCACGGGAATGCTCGTCGTGGCGAGCCTTGCCTATCCGGGGGTGGTCTATCTCGGGCGCGGGGCGATCCCGCCGCAGGCCTTCGTCGCGGTGGCGCTGGCGCTGATCGGGCTGCGGCTGGCGGCGTCGAACAGTCCGGCGGCGCGCGTCTGGCGCCCGCCGCTGGCGGGGGCTGCGGGGGCGCTGGCCGTGCTGGCGCTGCTCGACCCGGCGCTGGCCGCCAAGGCCTATCCGGTGGTGGTCAGCCTGGGCGTCGCCGCCGCCTTCGGCGTGACGCTGCTGCGCCCGCCCAGCCTGATCGAACGCCTCGCCCGCCTTGCCGAACCCGACCTGCCGCCGCGCGGCGTGGCCTACTGCCGCGCCGTGACGGTGCTGTGGACGGGCTGGCTGCTGCTGAACGCCGCCATCGCGGCGGGGCTGGCGGTGGCGGGCAGCGTGGAACTCTGGGCGCTGTGGACCGGCCTGCTGTCCTACCTCGTCACCGGCGCGCTGTTCGCCGGGGAATTCCTGGTCCGCCGCGCCGTGCGGCGGCGGGAGGCGGCATGAGCACGCTCGCGCTGTCGCGCCTGTTCACCGAGGGGCGTGACCCGGCGGCCCCGGTTGCCTTTACCGGCGGCGAACGGGTGGATTTCGCCCGCTTCCGCGCCGATGTGGCCGGCAACGCCGCGCGGCTGGCACGGGCCGGCTGCCGGCGCGGGCTGCTGGTGACGCAGGACGCCTATTGGGGCGCGGTCGGGCTGTTCTCCCTCCTGCACGCGGGGGCGGAGGCGATCCTGCCGCCCAACGGCCAGCCGGGCACCCTGGCGGCCCTCGCCGGGGCCTGGGATTTGTTGCTGTGCGAGCGCCCGCCGGGCGGTGCCGGACCCGTACTGATGCTGGAGCCGGGCGGGGAGGGTGCTCCGCTCGGGCCTCTGGACCCGGCCGCCCCCGTGACGGTCTTCACCTCCGGCTCGACCGGGGAGGCCAAGCGAATCGCCAAGACGCTCGCCCTGCTGGAGCGGGAGGCGGAAACGCTGGACCGCGTGCTCGGCCCGCTGGTGCCGGCGGACGCGCGGGTGCACGGCACGGTCACGCACCAGCATGTCTACGGCCTCGCCTTCCGCCTGTGCTGGCCGCTCGCCAGCGGGCGCGTGATCGCCGGCCCGATGCACGAGCTGTGGGAGGGCGCGCTGGCGGCGCTCTCCGGGGGCGACGTTCTGGTCACCAGCCCCGCGCACCTGACGCGGCTGGAGGGCATCGCGCCGCTCGACGCGCGGCGGCGGCCCAGCCTCGTTCTGTCGGCCGGCGCGCCGCTGGCGGAGGAGGCGGCGTGGGCGTCGGCGGACCGTTTCGGCATGCCGGTGACGGAGATTTTCGGCAGCACCGAGACGGGCGCCATCGCCCTGCGCCACCGCGCGGAGCCAGACCCGCCCTGGCGCCCGCTGCCCGGCATCGCCGTGGAGGCGGGCGAGGACGGGCTTCTGCGCGTGCGCACGCCCTTCGTCGCCGGGGACGGACTGTTCCAAGGGGCCGACCGCATCCAGCCGGCGGGGGAGGGCGGTTTCCGCCTGCTCGGACGCGCCGACCGGATCGTGAAGATCGAGGGCAAGCGCGTCAGCCTGCCGGAGGTGGAGGATCGGCTGCGCGCCCTGCCGGAGGTCGCGGAGGCCGTCGTCATCGACCTGGCCCACCCCGCCCCGCGCCTCGCCGCCGCCGTGGTGCCGAGTGCCGACGGTGCCGCGCGCCTGGCCGAGCTGGGCGCCTTCCGCTTCGGCCGGCTGCTGCGCCGCGCGCTCGCCGCCACGCAGGAGCCGGCTGGGCTGCCCCGGCAGTGGCGTTTCGTGGAGGCCCTGCCGTCCGGTCCGCTCGGCAAGCGCCGCCGCGCCGACATCGCTTCGCTTTTCGAGGACACCACCGTGATGGACCGGCCGACCGAACCCGATCTGCGCGCCGCGCGCCCCCTGGCCGACGGGGTGGAGCTGGAGCTGTTCCTGCCC
Organism: Azospirillum mesophilum; assembly: GCF_053470405.2. Classification (NCBI taxonomy): domain Bacteria; kingdom Pseudomonadati; phylum Pseudomonadota; class Alphaproteobacteria; order Rhodospirillales; family Azospirillaceae; genus Azospirillum; species Azospirillum mesophilum. The sequence goes on along the minus strand of NZ_JBPXMQ020000028.1, from coordinate 55,401 downwards.
GCCGACCTCGCCCAGTTGGACGGCCATTTCCCCGGCATGCCCATCGTCCCCGGCGTGGCGCAGATCGACTGGGCGGCGAAGCTGGCGGCGCGGCATCTCGGCGTCGGCGACGGGGTGGCGCGGCGCTTCCAGGTGAAGTTCCGCCGCGTGACCGTCCCGGACGCCACCGTGACCCTGACCCTGCGGCACGTCCCGTCGCGGCGCCGGCTGAGCTTCGAGTACCGCGCCGGCGAGGAGGTGCTGTCCAGCGGCTCCATCGCGCTGGAGGAACCGTGACCGCTCCCTTCCGCCCCTGCTCCATCGTGCCCAGCCACGACCACTGGCGCGCCGTCGGCGCCGTGGTGGCGGGCCTGCGCGCGCGCGGGCTGCCGGTCTTCGTCATCGACGACGGCAGCGGGGAGCCGGCGCGCTCCACGCTGGCCGCGCTGCACGACCCGGCGGGCGGGGTGATCGTACACCGGCTGGAGGTGAACCAGGGCAAGGGCGGCGCCGTGCTGGAGGGCTTCCGTCTGGCGCTGAAGGGCGGCTTCACCCACGCCGCCCAGGTCGACGCGGACGGGCAGCACGACCCGGCGGCGGTGCCGGACCTGCTCGACCTCGCCCGCCGCCATCCCGACGCGCTGGTCACCGGCGTGCCGGTCTACGACGCGACCATTCCCAAGGGGCGCGCCATCGGCCGTTGGATCACCCATGTCTGGGTGTGGGTGGAAACGCTGTCGCTGCGCATCCGCGATTCCATGTGCGGCTTCCGCGTCTACCCGCTGGCGGCGGTGGAGCGGCTGCTGGTCTCCGGCGAGCGGCTTGGCCGGCGCATGGACTTCGACACGGAGGTCATGGTCCGCCTGTTCTGGAGCGGCACGCCGGTCGCCGAACTGCCGGTGCGCGTGACCTACCCGCCCGACAACACCTCCAACTTCAAGCTGCTGCGCGACAACGTCCAGATCTCCCTGATGCACACGCGGCTGGTCTGCACCATGCTGCTGCGCCTGCCGCGCATCCTCGCCAACCGGCCGCGCAATATCTCGCGCGCCATAGCCCTTCTCCCCTTGGGGGAGAAGGGTTGGGATGAGGGGTCGTTACCGCTCGAAGAGCGGGAAGAGACCGGCCGGCTGAACCGGCGCCACCCTCACCCCAACCACGCTTGCCTGCGAACGCCTTCGGCGTCCTCCGGCGGCGCGCCCCTCAAGGGAGAGGGGCTTAACGATGCCCTTCCGAACCACGCGACCCACTGGGCCGGGCTGGGGGAGCGGGGGCTGTACTGGGGGCTGCGCTTCTGCGCGGCGGCTTACCGGCTGCTGGGGCGGCGCGGCTGTCTGGCGGTGATCGCGCCGGTGGTGCTCTACTTCTACCTGACGGGAATCGAGCAGCGCCGCGCCTCGGCCGCCTTCCTGGCGCGCGCCTTCGCGGCGCGGGGGGAGGCGCGGCGGCCGACGGCGCTGGACGGCTACCGCCATTTCCTGTCCTTCGCCGGGCGCGCGCTCGACACCTTCGCCGGCTGGGCCGGGCGGCTGGGGCCGGAGGCGGTCCAGCCGGGCGAGGTGGACGCCCTGCGCGAAGCCGCAGGGAATCCGCGCGGCGCGCTGTTCATCGTCGCCCATCTCGGCAACGTGGACCTGTCGCGCGCGGTGCTGGACGCGCAGACGCGGCGGCGCCTGCTGGTGCTGGTCCACACCCGCCACGCCGAGAACTACAACCGCGTCCTGCGGGAATGGAACCCGGAGGCCGCCGTCAACACGCTCCAAGTGACGGACATCGGGCCGGAGACCGCCATCGCCTTGCAGGAGCGGGTGGAGCAGGGTCAGTGGGTGGTCATCGCCGGCGACCGCGTGCCGGTGCAGAGCCGCGGGCGCGTCAGCACCGTGCCCTTCCTGGGCGAACCGGCCCCCTTCTCGCAAGGCCCCTACATCCTGGCCTCGCTGCTCGACTGCCCGGTCTACCTGCTGTTCTGCCGGCGCGACGGCGACCGCCATTATCTGTCCGCCGAAAAGCTGGCCGATCGCGTGGTCCTGCCGCGCGGAAAGCGGGAGGAGGCGCTGGCCGGCTACGCCGCCGCCTTCGCCAGCCGCCTGGAACGCCACGCGCTGGCTGACCCGTACCAATGGTTCAACTTCTTCGATTTCTGGGCCCGCCCGGAAGGAAACCCGCCATCATGACATCTGGGACCATGATCTCGGCCGACGTCACCATCCAGGCGCAGTTCTACGACCTGGACCCCATGGAGGTGGTCTGGCACGGCAACTACGCCCGCTATCTGGAGCAGGCGCGTTGCGCGCTGCTGGACCGCATCGGCTACAATTATCCGGAGATGGCGGCGTCCGGCTTCATGTGGCCCATCGTGGACATGCAGCTGAAATACGTGCGGCCCATCCGCTTCGCCCAGACGGTGGTGGTCACCGCGACGCTGGTGGAATACGAGAACCGCATCAAGATCGACTACCGCCTGCGCGACGAAAAGACGGGGGAGCTGCTGACCAAGGCCCGCACCGTGCAGCTGGCCGTCGACGCCAAGACCGGCGAGCTGTCCTTCGAATCCCCGCCCGTGCTGATCGAGAAGGTGAGGGTGCTGCTGTGACCCGCTTCATCCTTGCCCTGGTGGCCGTCCTGGCCCTTGCCTCCCCCGTCCTTGCCGCACCGCCGGAACCGGCGACCCTGGGTGAGGGGCAGGTGCTGCGCGGGCGCTTCGTGCAGGAACGCCATCTGAAGGGCTTCCAGGCGCCGCTGAAAAGCGAGGGGCGCTTCACGCTGGTGCCCGGACGGGGGCTGCTGTGGCGGACCGAGACGCCCTTCGCCGTGACCACGGTGATGAGCCCCTCCGGCCTCGTGCAGGAGGTGCGCGGGGCGGAGACGATGCGGATGCCGGCGTCCAAGCTGCCCTTCCTGTCGCGGCTCTACGCCATGCTCGGCGGGGCGCTCGGCGGCGATCTGAAGGCGCTGGAGGGCATGTTCACGGTGGCGCGCGAGCGTGACGCGAACGGCTGGCGGCTGGTGCTGACCCCGCTGAAGGCCGACGACCCGGCCATGCCGATCCGTAGCATCACGCTGACCGGCGCCCGCCTCGTGGAGGCGGTGGAGATCACCAAGCCCGACGGCGATTTCGACCGGCTGCGCTTCCTCGACCAGAGCCTGACCGCCGGCCCGCCGGCGCCCGACGAGGCCCAGCTGCTCGGCGCCCCAGAGCGCCCATGACACCGCCCATGAGGAAGATTGCGGCGCTGGCCTGGCTGGTGCTCGTCCTGCTGGCCGGCCTGTATCTGGGGCTGCGCATCCAGGATGGGCTGGGATTCCGCACCGACCTGCTGGCCCTGCTGCCGCGGGAAGAGCAGGACCCGGTCCTGCAACGCGCCAACGAGGCGGTGTCCCGCGCGCTGGGGCGCCGGGTGATCGCGCTGGTCGGCGATGCCTCGCGGGAACGGGCGCGCGCCGCCGCGCGGGCGCTGTCCGCCGACCTGAAGGCGACGGGGCTCGTCGCCTCCGCCGGGGAGGACATCGGTGCCGACCGGCTGAAGGCGCTGGGCGCGCTCTACTTCCCGCACCGGCGCGCCCTGCTGAGCGAGGGCGACCGCGCCCTGCTGCTGGCCGGACGGGGGGAGGACATCGCGCAGCGCGCGCTGGCCCAGGCCTTCGGCGTGTTCGGCATGGCCGACGCCAACCTGTTGCGCAACGACCCGTTCCTGCTGCTGCCCTCCTTCTTCACCGGCCTGCCGTTCCCGCTGTCGCGGCTGGCGCCCGACGACGGGCTGCTGACCGTGGTGGAGGACGGCGTCACCTGGATCCTCGTCCCCGCCGTGCTGGCCGGGGAGCCGTTCGAGCTGGACGTGCAGGACCGCGTGATCGGCGCCTTCGACGCGTCGGTGGAGCGGCTGCGGCGGGAGGCGCCGGGGCTCCAGGTCAAGCGGCTCGGGGCGGTGTTCTTCGCGCAGGCCGGGTCGCAGGCGGCGCTTCGGGAATCGAGCTGGCTGTCCACCCTGTCGCTCAGCGGGACGGTGCTGCTGATCCTGCTGGTCTTCCGCCGCGTCGGGCCGCTGCTGCACAATCTGCTGGCGCTCGGCGTCGGGATCGGGGTCGGCTTGGCCGGCAGCCTGTTCCTGTTCGGGGAGCTGCATGTGGCAGCATTGCTGTTCGGGACCAGCCTGATCGGCGTGGCGGTGGACTACAGCCTGCATTACAGCGCCTGCCTGTTCGACCGTGGTGCCCGCACGCCGCGCGACCGGCTGGCCCATGTGCTGCCGGGGATCCTGCTGGGGCTGCTGACCACGCTGATCGGCTACATGGCGCTGATGCTGGCGCCCTTTCCGGGGCTGCGGCAGATCGCGGTGTTTTCCGTGCTGGGGCTGGTCGCGGCCTTCCTGACGGTGGTGCTGTGGCTGCCGGCGCTCGACCGTTCGGCACCGTTGCGGCACGGCGCCGGGATGCTGGCCGCCGCCGGCCATCTCTGGCGCTTTTGGGAGGATCCGCGCTGGCGGCGCCCGCGCGCGCTGCTGCTGTTGGTACTCGGCCTCCTCGGGGTGGCCGGGCTCACGCGTCTGCACGCGGACGACGACGTGCGGCGCATGCAATCCCTGTCTCCCGCCCTGGTGCAGGAGCAGGAGGAGATCCAGCGCCGCATCGGCGCCACCACCGCCTCGCAGTTCATCCTGGTGCGCGGGGCGGACGACGAGGAGGCGCTGCGGCGGGAGGAGGCCATCGCCGGCACGCTCGACCGGCTGAGGGGGGAGGGCGTGCTCGCCGGCTTCCAGATGCCGGCCGCCTTCGTGCCCTCCGCCCGGCGGCAGGCGGAGAACCGCGCGCTGGTGCGCGACGCGCTGGAGGGGCCGTGGCTCGCCGCGCAACGGGAACAGCTCGGCCTGCCGCCGTCGCCGCCGGAGAAGGACGAGGCGTCGCCCCCGCTCACCCTCGCCGCCGCGCTGGGGCGTGGCGATGTGCCCTTCCTGGGCGAGCTGGTGCTCGGCCCCGGCCTGCACGTCGTCGCCTTGCAGGGGTTGACCCGGCCCGACGCGGTGCGGGCGGCGCTGGCCGGGGCGGAGGGGGTGCGGCTGGTCGATCCCACGGCGGACTTCAGCGCGCTGCTCGCCAAGTACCGGCAGCGGGCGCTGCTGCTGATCGCCGCGTCGGCCCTGCTGATGGTGCCGGCGCTGGTCTGGCGCTACGGCTGGCGGGGGGCGCTGCGGACGCTGGTGCCGTCGGCGCTGGCCCTGGCGCTGGCCCCGGCGGTGGCCGCGCTGGCCGGGCAGGGCTTCACCTTCTTCCACGCCATGGCGCTGGTGCTGATCCTGTCGGTCGGCGTGGACTACAGCATCTTCTGCGCGGAGTCCGGAGACAGTCCTGAGACGGACCGGAGGGCGGTGACCATGGTCGCGGTGTGGCTCGCCACGCTGACGACGCTGCTGTCCTTCGGGCTGCTGGCCTTCAGCCAGGTCGCCGCCGTGCACAGCTTCGGGCTGACCATGCTGGTGGGCGTGTCGCTGTCCTTTCTGCTGGCCCCGCTGGCCGCTGGGGGGACGCGCAAGGTCACAACGCCGCCGCGTGCATATGTCGGCGATTGATGTAAAATCGGGTGTCGAGTCAAAGGGTGTTCGCGCGTTGGTTCAAGCCTTTCGAAAGTATGTTCTGGGGTTGGTTCTGCTGCTGGGCGCCTGCGCGGCCATGCCGTCGGAGATGGACGCGCGCGCGCCGATGATCGGGCCGCGCCAGCGTCTAGCCCTGCCGCGCCCGGCCGACCTCGGCCGCAGCGTGGAGGCCGCACAGCTCATCACCGCGCGGCGCGGCGGCGACACCTTCGTCTTCGAGGGGCACGTCAGCGTCACGCCGGAGCGCTTCATGCTCGTCGGGCTGGACACGTTGGGCCGGCGCGCCATGACCGTCACCTGGACCGATGCGGGCGTGGAGGTGGAGACCGCCCCCTGGCTGCCGGAGGGCGTGCGCCCCGGCGCCATGCTGGCCGACCTCGTCGTGCTTTACTGGCCGGAGGCGGTGGTGCGCCAGGCGCTGGCCCCGGCCGTCGCCGATCTGGTCGCGGACGCCACGTCGCGCACGGTGCGCGCCGACGGCAAAGACCTGCTGCGCGCGGCCTACGGCTGGCCGGCGGGCGGCCCCTGGACCGGCACGCTGCGCTACACGAACCTCGCCTGGGGCTACGACATCGAGGTGCAGTCGCAGGAGCAGGGCCGATGAGTGCCGTGGCCTTCGGCCTGCCCGCGATGGGGCTCGCGACCCCTATCGGCAGCGGGGCGGCGGCGGTCGCGGACGCCCTGTTCGCCGGCACCCGCGCCGGGCTGGTCCCGCGCGAGGGGTTCGTCCCCGGCCGCACGGTCCATGTCGGCGCGGTCCCCGACGCGCTGCCCCCCGTTCCCGCCGGCCTGGAGGGCTGGGAGTCCCGCAACAACCGGCTGATGCTGCTGGCGCTCGACCAGATCGCCGGGGCCGTCGAGGACGCCGCCCGCCGCTTCGGCCGGCACCGCGTCGCGGTGGTGCTGGGCACCAGCACCGCCGGCATCGCGGAGGGGGAGGCGGCCTTCGCCGTCCGCGAGCGGGACGGCGCCTGGCCCGTCGGCTTCGATTACCGCCAGCAGGAGACCGGCAGCCTCGCCGACTTCGCCGCCCGCGCGCTGGGGCTGACCGGCCCGGCCTATACGGTGGCGACGGCCTGCTCCTCCAGCGGGAAGGTCTTCGGCTCGGCCCGGCGGCTGATCCGCGCCGGGCTGGCGGACGCCGCCGTGGTGGGCGGGGCCGACACGCTGTGCCGCATGACGGTGGGCGGCTTCGCCTCGCTGGAGGCGGTGTCGGCGGGCCTGTGCAACCCGTTCAGCGCCAACCGCGACGGCATCAACATCGGCGAGGCGGCGGCGGCCTTCCTGCTGACGCGGGAGCCGGCGGCGGTGAACCTGCTGGGCGTCGGCGAAAGCTCCGACGCGCACCACGTCAGCGCGCCGGACCCGGAGGGGCGCGGCGCGCTGGCCGCCATGGCGGCGGCGCTGGACGACGCCCGCCTGACTCCGCGCGACATCGCCTACGTCAACCTGCACGGCACAGGCACGCCGCTGAACGATTCCATGGAGGGCAAGGCGATGAGCGCCCTGTTCGGGGCCGGCACGCCCTGCAGCTCCACCAAGGCGATGACCGGCCACACGCTGGGCGCCGCCGGGGCCTGCGAGGCGGCTTTCCTGTGGCTGACCCTGCACCCGGACCACAACCCGGACGGCCGGCTGCCGCCGCATCTCTGGGACGGCGCCGCCGACCCGGCCATCCCGCCGCTCGCCCTGACGGCGCCGGGGGACGCGCTGCCCGATCCGCGCGGGCCGGCGGCGATGCTCAGCAGCTCCTTCGCCTTCGGCGGCAGCAACGTGGCGCTGGTCTTCGGGCGGGGAGGCCGGCCATGACGCCAGCCGTGAAGCCCTACCCCTACCCCGTGGACGACCTGCTGCCGCACGCCCGGCCGATGATCCTGCTGGACGAGGTGCTTGGGCGGGACGAGACGCGGCTGGTCGCGGCCCTGACCGTGCGCGCCGGCGCCCCCTTCTTCGAGCCCGGCCGGGGCATGGCCGCCCACGTCGCCATCGAGTGGATGGCCCAGGCCTGCGGCGCCTTTGTCGGGGCGGAGGCGCTGGAGAGCGGCGCGCCGGTGCGGCTCGGCCTGCTGCTCGGCACGCGGGACTTCACGGCGGCCCTGTCCTGGTTCCCGGAGGGGTTGCGGGTGGCGGTGTCGGCGTCGCTCGTCTACCGGGACGGGGAGATGGGGGTGTTCGACTGCGCCGCCGAGGCGGACGGGCGAACCCTGGCGAAGGCGCAGCTGACCGTCTACCAGCCGGCCGACACGGCGGCGCTGCTGGCGAGCCAGGGGGTGAAGATTCAGGGGGGAAAGGTCGGGTCATGACACGCACGATACTCGTCACCGGCGCCAGCAAGGGCATCGGCCGCGCCATCGCCGAGCGGCTGGCCCGCGACGGCTTCTCCATCGTCGTCCATTACGGCCGCGACGCGGAGGGGGCGGAGGCCACGCTGGCCGCCATCCGCGAGGGCGGCGGGCAGGGCCGGACGCTGGGCTTCGACATCGCCGACCGCGCCGCCTGCCGGGACGCGCTGGACGCCGACATCGCCGCGCACGGCATGTATTACGGCGTCGTGCTGAACGCCGGCATCGCCCGCGACGCGGCCTTCCCCGCCCTGTCGGACGAGGACTGGGACAGCGTTCTCGGCACCAACATGGACGGCTTCTACAATGTGCTGAAGCCGCTGGTCATGCCCATGGTTTCCGCCCGCAAGGGGGGGCGCATCGTCACGCTGTCGTCCGTGTCGGGGATCGCCGGCAACCGCGGGCAGGTGAACTACAGCGCCGCCAAGGCCGGCATCATCGGCGCCACCAAGGCGCTGGCGGTGGAGCTGGCGAAGCGGGCCATCACCGTCAACTGCGTCGCCCCCGGCGTCATCGACACGGCGATGGTCGAGGGGCTGCCGATGGACGAGGTGATGAAGGCCGTGCCCATGCGCCGCCTCGGCCAGCCGGAGGAGGTGGCGGCGGCCGTCGCCTTCCTCTGCTCCGACGAGGCGGGCTACATCACGCGGCAGGTCATTTCGGTCAACGGGGGCATGGTCTGATGCGCAGGGTCGTGGTCACGGGGTTCGGCGGCGTCACCGCGCTGGGGCAGGACTGGCCGTCCATCCGCGCCCGCATGGACCGGGGGGAGACCGCCGTCCGCACCATGACGGAGTGGGAGCGGTTCGAGGGCATCAACACCCGCCTCGCCGCGCCCGTCCCGGACTTCTCCATCGACGACCGCTACCCGCGCAAGAAGACCCGCACCATGGGGCCGGTGTCGCGCATGGCCGTCTACGCCACCGAACGGGCGCTGGGCGACGCCGGGCTGCTCGACGACCCGGTGGTGAAGGGCGGGCGGACGGGCATCGCCTACGGCTCCTCCTTCGGCAGCCCGGCGCCGGTCATCGCCTTCGCCGAACTGATGACCGAGGGGCGGTCGAAGACGCTGAACGCCACCAGCTACATCCAGATGATGAGCCACACGGCGGCGGTGAACATCGGCCTGTTCTTCGGCGTGACCGGCCGCATCATCACCACCAGCAGCGCCTGCACCTCGGGCAGCCAGGGCATCGGCTACGCCTACGAGGCCATCAAGTGGGGCAAGGCCGACGTGATGATCGCGGGTGGTGCTGACGAGCTGGACGTGACCGAATCGGCCGTCTTCGACACGCTGTTTGCCACCTCCACCCGCAACGACCGCCCGCACACCTCCCCCCGGCCCTACGACCGCGACCGCGACGGGCTGGTGATCGGCGAGGGCGCCTGCACCCTGATCCTGGAGGAATACGAGCGCGCCGTGGCCCGCGGCGCCCGCATCCACGCGGAACTGGTCGGCTTCGGCAGCAACTCCGACGGCAACCACGTCACTCAGCCCCAGGCCGAGACGATGGAGATCGCCCTGCGGCTGGCGCTGGAGGACGCGGGCCTTCCGCCCGACGCCGTCGGCTTCGTCAACGGCCACGGCACGGCGACGGAGTGGGGCGACATCGCCGAGACCAAGGCGACCAACGCCGTCTTCGGCGAGCGGATGCCCATCCACTCGCTCAAGAGCTATTTCGGCCACTCGCTGGGCGCCTGCGGCGCGATGGAGGCGTGGCTCGGCATCGAGATGATGCGGGAGGGGCGCTTCGTCCCGACCATCAACCTCGACGTGGTGGACGAGCGTTGCGCGCCGCTGGACTATATCACCGGCGAGGCGCGGCGGATCGAGACCGAGTATCTGATGTCCAACAACTTCGCCTTCGGCGGCATCAACACGTCGCTGATCTTCCGCCGGACGGCGTAGTCGGCCCTTCTTACCGCCGCTGCTTGCGGCCGCCTTCCGCCGGGGCGGCCTCGCCCAGGCCGGAGCGCGTGTCGGCCAGGGTCGCCTTGACCCGGGCGAGGTGGCGCCGGGCCGTCGTGCCGATGCGCAGCGCCACCCCCGTGGACAGCACGTCCACGATGGCGAGGTGGATCAGGCGCGACGCCATGGGCGTGTAGACCTCCGCGTCCTCCACCGGCTCGCTGCCGATGACCACGGTGGCGACGGACGCCAGCGGGGAGCCCGGCGCGGTGATGGCGATGACCGGGACGCCCTGGTCGCGGGCCACCCGCGCCAGCTCCACCACCACGCGGGTGCGCCCTGTGTTCGACACCGCCAGAAGGATTCCCCCCTGGCTGGCGAGGTTGACCGACAGCATCTGCACCAGCATCGGGTCGGCGCTGGACTGCGCCGTCATGCCGAAGCGCAGGAACTTGTGCGCCGCGTCCGCCGCCACGATGGCGGACGCCCCCGTGCCGATGCACAGGATGCTCGACGCCCCGGCCAGCAGGTCGATGGCCCGCGCGACGGATTCCATGTCCAGCAGGCCCGCCGCGTCGTTCAGCGCCGCCGCCGCCGATGAAAAGATTTTTCGCGCCACCGCCGGCAGGTCGTCGTCCGGCGCCACGACCTGGCTGACGAAGGGCGTGCCGCCGCGCGCCTGGCATTCCGCCAGACGCAGCTTGAAGTCGGGAAAGCCGCCGCAGCCGACGCTTCGGCAGAAGCGGACCACCGTCGCGTCACTGACCCGCGCCGCCTGGGCCAGCGCGGTGACGCTCTGCCCCAGCACCTTCTGCGGGTCCGCCATCACCATTTCCGCCACCTGCCGCTCCGACCGCTTCAGCTCGGGCAGGCTCTGGCGGATGTGGTCGAGGATGTTCAGCGGAGAGAGCATGGCGGCGGTCCGTTCGGCGCGTCTGGGGTGGCGTTGAAATCCATAGGCGTTATCGCAACCGGATGGAACCGCGGCCATCCTGCCTTTCGTACCCGCCACCACTTTCCTTTTTCCGTCATCCCCGCGAAGGCGGGGATCCAGAAAGCTCCGCACATGAGCGCCTGAAGTGCCCTGGATCCCCGCCTTCGCGGGGATGACGGTGGAAGAGGCGACTGATTCCCTCACATCATCTCTCTCCCAAAATGGCGAAATTTTTCATCAGACGCAACAGCATACCGGCGCAGCGCTGCGATATGAAAAAAATTTTCTTCACAAACCGGAGCCCCGCAGCTATCGTTTGATCACCAAGGTCTCGGCAGAAGACCGATCGGAGGGAATGTCCACATGTCCGATTTGCTCGCCCCCCATTCGCTCAACGATGTCGTCCAGCGGGTGACCCGGCGGATCGCCGAGCGCAGCCGCGACAGCCGCGCGGCCTATCTGGGGCACCTGGAAGCTGCGGCGGCGCGGCCGCGCCGGCATGGGCTCGGTTGCGCGAACCAGGCGCACGCCTTCGCGGCCTGCGCGGCGGCGGAAAAGGCGACGTTGCGCGGCAGCGACGCGCCAGCCATAGCCATCGTCACCGCCTACAACGACATGCTGTCGGCCCACCAGCCTTACGAGACCTATCCCGCGCTGCTGAAGCGCGCGGTGCGCGAGGCCGGGGGCGTGGCGCAGGTGGCGGGCGGCGTTCCGGCCATGTGCGACGGCATCACCCAGGGCCACGCGGGCATGGAACTGTCGCTGTTCTCGCGCGACGTGATCGCCATGGCGACGGCGGTGGCGCTGTCGCACGACAGCTTCGACGGCGTGCTGTGCCTGGGCGTGTGCGACAAGATCGTGCCCGGCCTGCTGATCGGCGCCCTGGCCTTCGGGCATCTGCCGGCCGTCTTCGTGCCCGCCGGCCCGATGCCGTCCGGCCTGTCGAACCCGGAGAAGAGCCGCGTGCGCCAGCTCCACGCCGAAGGCAAGGTCGGTCGCGACGCGCTGCTGGACGCGGAGGCCGCCGCCTACCACGCGCCGGGCACCTGCACCTTCTACGGCACCGCCAACACCAACCAGATGCTGATGGAGGTCATGGGCCTCCACCTGCCGGGCGCCAGCTTCGTCGCCCCCGGCACGCCCCTGCGCGCCGCGCTGACGGAGGAGGCCGGGCGCCGCGTCGTGGCGATGACCGCCCGCCGCGCGCCGCTGGGGCTCCAGGTCGATGAGCGCGCGGTGGTCAATGCCATCGTCGGGCTGCTGGCGACCGGCGGCTCCACCAACCACACGCTGCACATCCCGGCCATCGCGGCGGCGGCGGGCCTCCAGGTGACGTGGGAGGACTTCGCGGACCTGTCGGCGGTCGTGCCGCTGCTGGCGCGCGTCTACCCGAACGGCAGCGCCGACGTGAACCGCTTCCACGAGGCCGGCGGCATGGCCCACGTCATCGGGGAACTGCTCGACGCCGGACTGCTGCACGCCGATGTCGCCACGGTATGGGGCGAGGGCGGGCTGGACGCCTACCGGCAAGCCCCCGGGCTGGAGGACGGCGCCCTGGTCTGGCGCGCCCCGGAGCGGCGGGAGGATCCGGCGGTGCTCGCCAGCGCAGCGGCGCCCTTCGCGCGGGACGGCGGCCTGCGGGTGCTGACCGGCAATCTCGGCCGGGCGGTGGTCAAGGTGTCGGCCGTGGCGCCGGAGCGCCGCATCGTCGAGGCGCCGGTCCGCGTCTTCGGGCACCAGGACGAGGTCCAGCGGGCCTTCGCCGCCGGGGAGCTGAACCGCGACGTGATCGTGGTCGTCCGCTTCCAGGGGCCGCAGGCCAACGGCATGCCGGAACTGCACAAGCTGATCCCGCCGCTGGGCGTGCTGCTGGACCGCGGGCACCGGGTGGCGCTGGTCACCGACGGGCGCCTGTCCGGCGCGTCGGGCAAGGTGCCGGCCGCGCTGCACGTCACGCCGGAGGCGGCGGCCGGCGGGCCGCTCGCCCGGCTGCGCGACGGGGACCTCGTCCGCTTCGACGCGGAGGCCGGCACGCTGGAGGCGCTGGTGGACGCCGCCGACTGGGCGCGCCGGGCCGAAAACGCCGCCGAATTTCACGCTCCGGAGGCAATGACCTGCGGTCGCGCGCTGTTTTCCGTCTTTCGACGGGCGGTCGGTGGCGCGGAGAGCGGCGCCTCCGTCTTCCGCTGATCGCCCTTCGCTCCTTCCACGAGGTCTTCCATGAGTCCCATGTCGAACCCGATCATCGTCGTGATGGGCGTGTCGGGCTGCGGCAAGTCGTCGGTCGGGCGCGCCCTGGCCGCGCGCCTGGGCTTCGCCTTCATCGAGGGCGACGAGCACCACCCGCCCGCCAACATCGCGCGCATGTCCGCCGGCATCCCGCTGACCGACGAGGACCGCGCCGGCTGGCTGGAGGTGCTGGCCGGCTTTATCGCCGAGGCCGACCGCAAGGGTGAGGGGCTGGTGCTGTCCTGCTCCGCGCTGAAGCGCCGCTACCGGGACGTGCTGCGCGGCGACAGCCGGCGCGTGGTCTTCCTGCACCTGTCCGGCGACAAGGCGCTGTTCGCCGAACGCATGAAGGTGCGCCCCGGCCATTTCATGCCGGCCAGCCTGATCGACAGCCAGTTCGCCGCGCTGGAGCCGCCGGGTCCCGACGAAGGGGCGCTGACCGTCTCCGTCATCAGCCAGCCCGACGACATCGTCACCGAATTCCTCGGCCGCCTTCCCGACCTTCTGCCCGGTGCGCGGCCCCCAACCACCACCCGCGCGGAGGAGCAGGCATGAAACGCGTCATCCATGGTCTGGAGAGGGTCACAGAATGGATCATGGCGGCGATGCTGGCCGTGATGGTGGCGCTGATCTTCGGCAACGTCGTCCTGCGCTACGTCTTCAACAGCGGCATCGTCGCCGCCGAGGAGATCGCGCGGCTGATGTTTGTCTGGCTGGTCTTCCTGGGCGCCACGCTGGCGTTGCGCCGCCAGCAGCATCTGGGCATGGAGATCCTTCAGGTCCGCCTGCCGCCGCGCGTCCGCCGCGCCTGCGCCGTGGTCAGCCACCTGCTGATGCTCTACGCGCTGTGGCTGTTCGTGGAGGGCAGCTGGATGCAGCTGCTGATCGGCATGGAGACCTATTCGACCGTGCTGCGCTTCCCGATGGCCTTCTATGCGGCGGCGGGCTTCTTCCCGGCGCTGGCCATGGGCTGCACGGTGGTGGCGAACCTGTGGAAGATCCTGGCCGGCGAGCCCGGCGCCCGCGTCCCCGGCGATGCGCCCGCCGGTGCTGCCATTCCCGAACATTGACGCCGAACCCGATCAAGGACTTGCGGCCATGACGCTCACCGTCTTTCTGTCCTCGCTGTTCGGCCTCATGCTGCTCGGCATGCCCATCGCCTTCGCGCTCATGCTGACGGGCGTGGCGCTGATGGTGCATCTGGACTTCTTCGACGCCCAGCTCGTCGCCCAGAACATGCTGAGCGGCGCTGACAACTACCCGCTGATGGCGGTGCCCTTCTTCATCCTGGCCGGGGAGCTGATGAACGCCGGCGGCATCTCGCAGCGGATCATCAATCTGGCGGTCAGCCTCGTCGGCCACATCCGGGGCGGCCTGGGCTTCGTCACCATCGGCGCATCGGTGCTGCTGGCCAGCCTGTCCGGCTCCGCCATCGCGGACACGGCGGCGCTGGCGACCCTGCTGATCCCGATGATGCGCGACCACGGCTACCCGGTGCCGCGCTCCGCCGGGCTGATCGCGTCGGGCGGCATCATCGCCCCGATCATCCCGCCCAGCATGCCCTTCATCATCTTCGGCGTGACCACCAACACCTCCATCAGCGGCCTGTTCATGGCCGGCATCGTGCCCGGCCTGCTGATGGGGCTGGGGCTGGTGCTGGCCTGGGTGTTCGTGGTGCGCGACATGAACGTCGTCCTGCAGCCCCGCGCCAGCGGGCGGGAGCGGCTGCGCGCGCTGGGCGACGGCGTGTGGGCGCTGCTGCTGCCGGTCATCATCCTGGGCGGCCTGCGCGGCGGCCTGTTCACCCCGACCGAGGCCGCGGTGGTCGCGGCCGTCTACTCCCTGGTCGTGGCGCTGTTCGTCTACCGCCAGATCACGCTTCCCCAGGTCGTGCCGCTTTTCGTCCAGGCGGCGCGCACCACGGCGACGGTGATGTTCCTGTGCGCGGCGGCGCTGGTGTCGTCCTACATGGTGACGCTGGCCGACCTGCCGCAGCAGATGAACGAGCTTCTGCACCCGCTGATGGGGCACCCGAAGATCCTGATGGCGGCCATCGCGCTGCTGCTGCTGGCCGTGGGCACGGTGATGGACCTGACCCCGACCATCCTGGTGCTGGGGCCGGTGCTGACGCCGCTGGCCATCTCCGCCGGCATCGACCCGACCTATTTCGGCGTGATGTTCGTGCTGATCGGCACGCTGGGCCTGATCCATCCGCCGGTCTGCACCGTGCTGAACGTGGTGTGCGGCGTCGCCCGCATCTCGCTGGAGAGCGCCACGCGCGGCATCTGGCCGTTCCTTCTGACCTACATCGTGCTGGTCGCGTTGTTCATCGCCGTGCCGGAAATCATCACCGTGCCGGCCCATCTGGTTCGCTGACCGACAAGAAACCTGTACAGGGAGACACCCAACCATGAAGTTCTTGCGCACCCTCCTGCTGGCGACCGGGCTCGCCGCCGCCGCGCTGGTCCCCGCCGCCGTGCAGGCGCAGGACGTCAAGCCGCGCCTGATCCGCTTCGGCTACGGCCTGTCGGAAAGCTCCAACCAGGGCCGCGCCGTGAAGTTCTTCGCCGAGGAACTGTCCAAGCGCTCCGGCGGGAAGCTGAAGCTGAAGGGCTTCGGCGACGCCAGCCTGGGCAGCGACATCCAGATGCAGAACGCCCTGATCGGCGGCGCGCAGGAAATGATGGTCGGCTCGACCGCCACGCTGGTCGGCATCGTCAAGGACTTCGCCGTCTACGACCTGCCCTTCCTGTTCAACAACGAGCAGGAGGCCGACGCCGTGCTGGACGGCCCGTTCGGCCAGAAGCTGCTGGCGAAGCTGGAGGACAAGGGGCTGGTCGGCCTCGTCTACTGGGAGAACGGCTTCCGCAACCTGACCAACAGCAAGCGCCCGGTGACCAAGGCCGAGGACCTGGGCGGCATCAAGCTGCGCGTGATGCAGAACCCGGTCTACATCGACATGTTCAACCGCTTCGGCGCCAATGCGGTGCCGCTGGCCTTCTCCGAGCTGTTCACGGCGCTGGAGACCGGCACGGTGGACGGGCAGGAGAACCCGGTCACCACCATCCAGTCCTCCAAATTTTATGAAGTGCAGAAGTACCTGACGATTTCGAAGCACGTCTACAGCCCGTGGATCGTGCTGGCCAGCAAGCGCTGGTTCGACGGCCTGTCCAACGACGAGCGGAAGATCCTCCGCGAGGCCGCCGCCGCCGCCCGCGACTTCGAGCGCAAGGACAGCCGCGAGGCGTCGGTGCAGAGCGTCGCTTTCCTCAAGGAAAAGGGGATGCAGATCAACGAGCTGAGCGACGCCGAGCTGAACCACATGCGCGAGCTGGTCAAGCCCGCCATGGACAAGTACGCCGCCGAGGGCGGGGCCGACCAGCTGAAGGAACTTCAGGCCGAGATCGCCAAGGTCCGCAAGTAAGGCGGACTCTGCGGTACATCTCGAAGGACGCGGACGGACGGGCCGGGCGGCATGACATCGCCCGGCCCTTTCCTTATGCCCCGGCCGTTTCGACACAAAGCCCCCGGACGGCTGTTGGGAACTCCACGACCAGCCGGGAGCCGCGATGCCGGACGACACGCCTTTCCATCCGCCAGCCCCGCGCCCGCCGGAGGAGACTGGGCGGATCAAGGCCCTGGAGCAGTACCGGCTGCGGATCACCGGCAAGGAGCCGGAGTTCGACCGCATCGCCCGGCTGGCCGCCGACCTGTTCAGAACCCCGATCGCGCTGGTCAACCTCGTGCTGGACGACGTGCAGACCTCCCTGGGGGCCTGCGGCATCGAGGGGGGGACCGTTCCGCGCGACCTCACCTTCTGCGCGCACGCCATCCTGTCGGACGAGGTGATGGTCGTGCCGGACGCCCGGCTGGACCCGCGCTTCGCGCGGAACCCGTTCGTCACCGGGCCGCCGGGGATCCGCTTCTACGCCGGGGCGCCGCTGCGCGTCGGGGGGCACCGCGTCGGCTCCCTGTGCGTGGTGGACGACCGCCCGCGCGGGTTCGGGCATGAGGAGCGGCGGCGGCTGGCGGCGCTCGCGGCGACGGTCGCCGACCTGATGACGCTCCGCCTCGGGCACCGGATCGCGGAGGAGAGCCGGGAGCGGGCGGAAGGCGCCTTCCGTCAGGTGGACGAGGTGCTGGACGCCATGCCGGCGGGCGTCGCCATCTACGATGCCGGGGACCGGCTTCTGCGCACCAACCGCCGCTACCGCGATCTCTACCACCCGGAGGCGGCGGGCGTCGTCCAGCCCGGCCAGACACGGGCGGAGGTGCTGACCGCGCTCGCGGAACGGGGCCACTGTGTTCTGCCGACCGATCACGGTGACGGGCCGGCGCGGCGCCCGCAGGAGGTGCGGCTGGCCGATGGACGCTGGCTGCGGCGGCTGGAGCGGCGCACCGCGTCGGGCCTGCTGATCGTCGTCAACACCGACGTCACCGCCCTGAAGGACCGCGAACTGGCCCTCTCCGCGCAGACCGCGCTGCTGCACTCCACGCTGGAGAACATCGAGCAGGGGCTGGCCGTGTTCGACGCGGAGCTGCGGCTGCTGGTCTGGAACGAGCGCTTTTTCGACATGCTGCGCCTGCCGGAGGATCTGCGGCGGGCCGGCACGCCGGTCACGGAGGTCGCCCGCGTGCTGGCGGAGCGCGGCGAGCTGGGCGAGGGGCCGGCGGAGGAGGTCGTCGGGCGGACGGTGGGCACCATGCGCGCCCTGCCGACCCGCCGCTTCGAACTCGCCACGCGCGACGGCCGCACGCTGGACGTCTGGCGCGCCCGAATGCCGGACGGGCGCCATGTGGTGACCTACGCCGACATCACCCAGCGCAAGCGGATGGAGCGGATGAAGGACGAGTTCCTGTCCACCGTCAGCCACGAGCTGCGCACGCCGCTGACCTCGATCGCCGGAGCCCTCGGCCTGCTGGGCGCCGGGGCCGGCGGCGCGCTGGACGACAAGGCGCGGCACCTGATCGCCATCGCCCACAAGAACGCGGAACGGCTGATCCGCCTGATCAACGACCTGCTGGACATCGGCAAGATGGATGCCGGCAAGGTCGAATTCCGCATGCAGCGCCTTGCCCTCGGTCCCTTTCTGCGGCAGGCGGTGGAGCAGCACCGCCCCTACGCGGCGCGGTTCGGCGTGTCGCTCGACCTGCCGCCGGTGCCGGACCTCGCGGTCATGGCCGATCCCGACCGGCTGCTGCAGGCGGTCGGCAACCTGCTGTCCAACGCCATCAAGTTCTCGCCGCAGGGACAGACAGTGGCCGTCGCCGCCGCTCTCCGGGATGACGGGTTCGCCCGCATCACCGTGACCGACCGCGGCGAGGGCATCCCGGAGGCGTTCCGGGGGCGCATCTTCGAGCGCTTCGCCCAGGCCGACGGCTCCGCCCGGCGGCGGCACGAGGGCAGCGGGCTCGGCCTCAGCATCACCCGCAGCATCGTGGAACGGCACGGCGGCCGCGTCGGCTTCACGACGGAAAGCGGCCGGGGCACCACCTTCCACATCGACCTGCCGCCGGCCGGCGGACCGAACCCGCAACAGTTCAGCCCGCCATAACCCAGGGAGACGGCATGCAGCGCCCGCTTCGCACCATCCTGCTGGTCGAGGACGACCCGGACATCCAGGAGATCGCCCGCCTGTCGCTGGAGACGTTCGGCGGGTTCACGGTGGCGCTCTGCTCCTCCGGGGGCGAGGCGGTGGAGAAGGCGCCCGCGATCCGGCCCGACCTGATCCTGCTGGACTTCATGATGCCGGGGATGGACGGCGCGGAAACGCTGGCCGCCCTGCGCGCCCGGGAATCGCTGGCCGACGTGCCCGTGGTGTTCATGAGCGCCAAGGCCCGCCCCGACGAGGTGCGCGGATTCAAGCAGTTGGGCGCGGTGGACGTGATCACCAAGCCCTTCGACGCGGTGGCCCTGTCCGACCGGGTCCGCGCCATCTGGGACGGGCTGCATGCCGGATAGGGACGCCTTCGAGGCGCGGCTTGCCGAACTGCGCGCCGGCTTCGCCGCCCGCCTGCGCCGCGACGCGCGGGACATCGCGGATGCCGCCGCCCGGCTGGACCGCGATCCGGAGGCGGCGGAGCGCATCCGCAGCCTCGCCCACCGGCTGAGCGGCACGGCGGGCAGCTTCGGCTTTGCCGAGGCCGGGCGGATTGCCGGCAGGATTGAGACGCTGGCGGAGGCGCCCACCAACGGCGCCCGTCACGCCCTGGCCGACGCTGTAGCGGCTTTGCGTGCGCTCGCGGAGCGCGAAGGGTAACCAACCCGCGCTTTTTGGCCCGCCGGAGGGAGGAACCGACCGGACGGGAGGCTGTTTGTGCTCGAATTGATGTGAGTCAGGAGACGACGGACCATGGCCCAACACGATTACGTGCGCCACACCATCGATTGCCTGGAGGAGGCGCAGGCGGCGCTGCGGCTGGCCCAGCGGAAGGGGCAGATCGAGCCGAAAGACGAGGATCAGTTGATCCGCGACCTCGACACGCTCACCGAGAGCATCAGCCGCGTGCGGTCGACGCACTGACACGGGCCAAGGCCGCGCGTTTCTCCGCGCGGCCTTCGGCGACTGCGCAACTCCGCTCCTTCAGCCCACCACGCCCGTCAGGTGCAGCGCCATCCCGATCAGGGCGCAGGTCCCCAGCACGGGCACCATCCCGACCTTGAAGCGGAACACCGCCAGCACCGCGCCGATGGTGAGCAGGAGGGCCGGCAGGTTCACGCTGCCGAGGACCGGCAGGTCCAGCGTGGCCCCGGCGAAGCGCCAGGGCTCCAGCCGGGCGAACAGCGTGTGCAGGGCGAACCAGATCGCCAGATTCAGGATGACGCCGACGACGGAGGCGGTGATGGCCGACAACGCCCCGCCGAGCGCCTTGTTGCCACGCAGCGCCTCGACGAAGGGCGCGCCGAGGAAGATCCACAGGAAGCAGGGAACGAAAGTCACCCAGGTCGTCAGCAGCCCGCCCAGCGTGCCGGCCAGCAGCGGCGACAGGGCTCCCGGCTCCCGGAAGGCGCCCATGAAGCCGACGAACTGCACGACCATGATCAGCGGGCCGGGCGTCGTCTCGGCCATGCCCAGCCCGTCCAGCATCTCGCCGGGTTGCAGCCAGCCGTAATGCTCGACCGCCTGCTGTGCCACATAGGCCAGCACGGCGTAGGCGCCGCCGAAGGTGACCACCGCCATCTTGGAGAAGAAGACGGCGATCTGGCTGAACACGTCCGCCGGGCCGAAAGCCAGCAGCAGCGCCAGCACGGGGCCGAGCCACAGCGCCAGACAGACGCCCCCGACCCGCAGAGACCAGTTCAGCGTCGGCCGGGCGTGGGCGGGGATGTGCTCGCCCAGCAGGCTGTCGGCGTCGGCCAGCGCCTTGCCGGCGGACGCCCCGTGCCCTCCGCCGGTCCGGAAGGCGGGATGGCCCAGCCGCGCGCCGACCAGCCCGATCACGCCGGCGGTCAGGACGATCAGCGGGAAGGGAACGTCGAAGGCGAAGATCGCCACGAAGGCCGCCGCCGACAGGCCGACCATGACGCGGTTCCTCAGCGCCCGCCTGCCGACGCGGACCACCGCTTCCAGTACGACCGCCAGCACCGCCGCCTTCAGCCCGAAGAACAGCCCCTGCACCAGCCCGACGTTGCCCAGCGTGGCGTAAATCCAGCTCAGCGCCATGATGCAGACCACGCCCGGCAGCACGAACAGGATGCCGGCGATCAGGCCGCCCAGCGTCCGGTGCATCAGCCAGCCGATGTAGACGGCCAACTGCTGCGCCTCCGGCCCCGGCAGGAGCATGCAGTAGTTCAGCGCGTGCAGGAACCGCTCCTCCCCGATCCAGCGCTTCTCGTCCACCAGGATGCGGTGCATCACGGCGATCTGGCCGGCCGGCCCGCCGAAGCTGAGGGCCGCGATCCGCGCCCAGACGCGGAACGCCTCGCCGAGGCTCACCCCATGCCCGGCGCGCTGGGTCATCGTCGTCTCCTGCAAGGTGGCGGGGGTTTGGACACAAAGATCAGAAGGTCAAAAGATCAGAAGAGAGGCTTTGGGAAAAGCCCTTTTGATCACGGCAATTACATATCGAGAATGCATTCCTTGTACAAGACACCCGTCATCCCCGCGAAGGCGGGGATCCAGGATTTTGCGCAACGTTCACCTGCGGGAAGTTCTGGATCCCCGCCTTCGCGGGGATGACGACGGATCTGAAGGAGGAGTGTCTCTATGCGATCACCCTGTCCTTTTGATCTTCTGTCCTTTTGATCTTCGTGTTCTACAGCGAGAACTCGGAGAAACGTCTACGCGCCCGCCGCCGGCAGCACCAGTTCCGCGCGCAGCCCGCCGAGCGGCGAATCCCCCAGGCGCACATCCCCGCCGTAAAGCCGCGCCACGTCGCGCACCACGGCAAGGCCCAGGCCCGCTCCCGGCGTGCTCTCGTCGAGCCGCACGCCCGGCGCCAGCACCGCCTCGCGCCGGTCGGCGGGCAGGCCCGGCCCGTCGTCGTCCACGGCGATCGCCAGCATGCCGCCGGGCGCGGGGCGCGCGGTCACCTCCACGCGCGACCGCGCCCATTTGCAGGCGTTGTCCATCAGATTGCCCAACATCTCGTCCAGATCCTCGCGCTCCCCGGCGAAGACAGCCTCGGGCGGGACGCGGACGGTGACGGCGATACGCCCGCCGTCGTGGAGCTTCTCCATGACCCGGCCAAGAACGGCGGCGCTGGCCGCGACGGGGGTGGCGACGCCGGGCAGGCCGCGCGCGGCGGCGGCGCGGGCGCGGGCCATGTGGTGGTCGATGTGGCGGCGCATCACCGCGACCTGCCGGCCGATGGAGGCGCCGACCGTGCGCGCGTTTTCCGGGGCCAGCCCGTCCGCCTCGTTCGCCAGCACGGCGAGGTTGGTCTTCAGCGCGTGCGCCAGATTGCCGGCCTGGAGCCGCGCCCGGCCCACCACCTCCTCCGAATGGGCGAGCAGGGCGTTCAGGTCCTCCAGCAGCGGCTGGACCTCGCGCGGGGCCGCGGCGCCGAAGCGCTTCTTGCGGCCGGCGCGCACGTCGGCCAGCTCGGCGCGCAGCCGCACCAGCGGGCGCAGGCCGACGGAGACCTGCACCACCGCGGCACCGATCAGCACCAGCGCCAGCACGCCCAGCGACAGCCAAAGCACCCGGTCGAAGGCGGCGAAGACGCCGGTCATCTCCGCCGCGTCGGCGGCGACGGCGATGCGCAGCGGGGCGGGCGCGTTGGGGAAGGTGACGGTGCGCTCCAGCACGATCAGCCGGCGGTCCGCCGGACCGGGGATGCTGTGGCGGTGAAGCTCGCCGTCCTCCACCGTGTCCGCCGGCAGGGCCAGCGCCTCGTCCCACAGGGAGCGGGCGCGCAGGCGGGGGCCGGTCTCGTCGTTGATCTGCCAGTAGAGACCCGACAGCGGCAGGCGGAAGCGCGGGTCGCTGAGCGGGTGGCGCAGCGCCGGCGTGCCGTTCGCCGAAACCTCGATCAGGGCGGCGAGCTGGTTCAGATGGGTGGACAGCTCGGCGTCGAACCGCCGGGCGACATGGTCACGGAACAGGCCCGACAGCACCACCCCGGCCATGGCGAGCGCCAGCGCGATCCACACCGCCGCGCCGGCCAGCAGGCGGAAGCGCAGGGAGCCGGTCAGCGCACGCCAGAGCGGCGCGCCACTCACGGCTCCTCCACCTTGTAGCCGAGGCCGCGCACCGTCCTGATGATGTCCACGCCCAGCTTGCGGCGCAGACGCCCGACGAAGACCTCGATGGTGTTGGAATCGCGGTCGAAGTCCTGGGCGTAGATGTGCTCGGTCAGTTCGCTGCGCGACACGACCTGCCCCTTGCGGTGCATCAGGTAGGCCAGCACGCGGTATTCGTGGGCGGTCAGGTCCACCGGGTGCCCGTCCACCGCCACCCGCCCCGACCGGGTGTCCAGCACCACCCCGCCGCAGGCGATCTCCGCCGAGGCGTGGCCCTTGGAGCGGCGGATCAGCGCCCGCAGGCGGGCCAGCAGCTCCTCCATGCTGAAGGGCTTGGCGAGGTAGTCGTCGGCCCCGGCGTCGATGCCCTGCACCTTTTCGGTCCAGGCGCCGCGCGCCGTCAGGATGATGACCGGCGTGCCGATGCCCTTCCCGCGCCACGCCCGCAGCACGGTCAGCCCATCGACGCGCGGCAGGCCGAGGTCCAGGACGATGGCGTCGTAGGGCTCCGTCTCGCCCAGGAACTGCGCCTCCTCCCCGTCGGCCGCGCGGTCCACGGCGTAGTCGGCGGCCTCCAGCCGCTCGACGAGTTGCTGGCTGAGCGCGGCGTCGTCCTCGACCACGAGCAGGCGCATGATGTCACTCCCTTCCGCCGTGCCCGTGCCGGCCATGGTGGCCGTGCCGGCCCCGGACCTCCAGAAGCTCGCCGGTGGCGGCGTCGTACTTCAGCTTCAGGATACGCCCCTCGGCGGTCAGCGTCTTGATCTCGTAGACGATCTGCCCGTCCTCGTCCTCGAAATCGACGTCCAGGACGTCGCCGGGGTAGGCGGCGTTGGCCTTCGCCAGGATGTCCTCCAGCGGCAGGGCGCGGCCGGAGCGCAGCGCCTCGCGGGCACGGTCGTGGTCCTGCTCATCGGCGGCGGCGGAACCCGCCGTTCCCAGCGCGAGGAGCAGGGCCATCACGGGCAGGAAGGGGCGAAATGCGTGCATGGGCCGCCGCGGGTCGGACTGATCGCATCAGTTAACACGATCGCGGCTGAACGGCACCTGAACGGCGCGCTCAGGCTCCGTTCAGCGTGGTCGGCGCAGTCTCCGGGGACCGTTCACCGAACCGGAGGTCGCCGGATGATCCGCAGGATGATGATCCACTCCCTGGTCGCGGCGCTGCTCGTGGCCGCCGCCGCCTTTTCCTGGCAGGCGCTGGCGACGCGGGATGGGGCCGCCGGCACCGCCGGGGCGCTGGCCGCCGTGCTGTTCGGGGGTGGCCATGACGACTGATCGCAAGCCGACCCCGGCCAAGCTGCTGTTCCTGCTCGCCTTCCACGCCACCCTGTCGGGCGCCTTCCTGGTCAGCTACCTGACCGGCGACGAGGACACCTACGCCATGCACCAGTTCGCCGGCTACACGGCGCTGGCCGCGCTGGCGGTGCGTCTGGCCGTGGGAATGGTCGCCACGGCGCCCCCGCTGCGCCTGCCGCGCCCGTCGGTGCCGGCGACGCTCGACTGGCTGGGGCGGCTGCTGACCGGCGACGCGCGGGCGCGCGGCCAGCGCAGCCCCCTGCTGGCCTGGATGGCCGTGGCGCTGCTGGCGGGCGTCGGGATCGCGGCGGCGACCGGGGCCGTCGCCGACTTCGTCACGCCGGTGGAGCATCTGCACAAGGCCCTTGGCGAGTTCTCGCTGACCATCGTGCTGGCCCACATCGCGCTGGTCTTCGCCCTGCACGGGCTGAAGAACGCCGCCGCCTTGGGCGCCGCGCTCCGCTCCCTCATCCGACGCGTCCGCGTCATCCGCCAGGAGGCTTCCATTCCATGAACCGATTTGTCGTGTTGAGCGCCGCCCTGCTCGTCGCCGGGGCCGGCGCCGCGCTGGCCGCGGGGGAGAGTGCCGCCCGCACCGCCATCCTCGACGGCTACGCCGCGCAGGCGAAAAGCGAGGCGCCGTCCTTCGCGGGCTTCTCGGCGGATCGCGGGCGGGCGCTCTACCTCGGCCCGCACAGCGGCGGAAAGGCCGAGACGAACGCCTGTGCCGCCTGCCACACGCCGAACCCGGCGGCCCAGGGACGCCACCAGAAGACCGGCCGCGCCATCGAGCCCATGGCCGTGTCCGCCAACCCCAAGCGCTTCACCGACCGTACCGAAATCGAAAAACGGTTCGAGCGCGACTGCCCCAACGTCCTCGGCCGCGCCTGCACGGCGCAGGAGAAGGGCGACTTCATCACCTACCTTGCCGGACAATGACCATGACCGCCATCCCCCTGCGCTACCTCGCCGCCGCGGCCGTCGCCCTGGCCGCCACCGCCGCCTTCGCCAACGAGTTCGAGCATGTCCGCCCGGTCAGCCATGAGCCGACCCGCAAGGAATGCGGCGAATGCCACATGGCCTTCCAGCCGGGCCTTCTGCCGGCCGCGAGCTGGGACCGGATCATGGACCAGCTCGACAACCATTTCGGCGAGAAGGCCTCGCTGCCCCCGGACGTCGCGGCGGACATCCGCAGCTACCTGACGCGCAACGCCGCCGGGCGGGGCGACGGGCAACTCCTGCGGATCACCGAACAGCGCTGGTGGACCCGCGAGCACCGCTTCCGGCCGGAGATCTGGGGGCGCAGCGACGTGCGGTCCAAGGTGGACTGCGAAGCTTGCCACCGCGACGCCGCCCGGGGGCTTTACGAGGATGACTGATTTTACGTGATCGACCTTACGTGATCGTGGCGACCAGCCCGCCGTCCACCCGCAGAGCCGCACCCGTGGTGGCGGAGGCCGCCGGGCTGCACAGGTAGACGGCGAGGTTGGCGATTTCCTCCGGATCGGCGAAGCGGCGGATCAGCGAGGACGGGCGCTCGAAGCGGAAGAAGTCGGCCTCCACCTGCTCCTGCGTCCGGCCGCTGTCGCGGGCGAGGTTGCCGAGGAAGCCCTCCACCCCTTCCGTCCGCGTCGGGCCGGGCAGGACGGCGTTCACCGTCACCCCGGTCCCCGCCAGCTCGATCGCCAAGCCGCGCGAGACGCTGAGCTGGGCGGTCTTGGTCATGCCGTAGTGGATCATCTCCTTCGGGATGTTCAGGGCCGATTCGCTGGAGATGAACAGGATGCGCCCCCAGCCGCGCTCCGCCATGCCCGGCGCGTAATGGCGGGAAAAGCGGATGCCGCTCAGCACGTTCACGTCGAAGAAGCGCTGCCAGTCTTCGTCCGGGATCTCGAAGAAGGGCTTGGGCTCGAAAATGCCGAGGTTGTTGACCAGGATGTCCACGGCGGGCACACGCTCCATCAGCGTCCGCGCGCCCTCCGGCGTGGCGGCGTCGGCGGCGACGGGCTCCACGGCGGCGCCGGGCACGGCCTCCCGGATGCGGGCGGCGGCGCGCTCCACGCTCTCGGTCGAGCGGCCGTTGACCACCACGGAGGCGCCTTGCGCGGCCAGCCCTTGGGCGATGGCGAAGCCGATGCCGGCGGTGGAGCCGGTCACCAGCGCCCGGCGGTTGCGAAGGTCGAGGTTCATGACGGTCCTTTCACCAACGGGTTGTCAGCAACGGGTCATCAGCGGTTGACGCTCTGCATGCCCGCCTCGGGGTAGCGGGTGCCGGCGGCGGCGCCCGGCGGGCAGGCGGCGTCGATGGCGGCGAGGTCGTCGGCGGACAGCCGGACCGACAGGGCGCCGACGTTGTCCTCCAGATAGGTGCGCCGCTTGGTGCCGGGGATCGGCACCACGTCCTGACCGCGCGTCATCACCCAGGCGAGCGCCAGCTGGGCGGGCGTGCAGCCCTTGGCGCGGGCCATCTCCCCGATCCGGCGGACGAGGTCCAGGTTGCGCTGGAAATTCTCCCCCTGGAAACGGGGCGAGTTGCGGCGGTAGTCGTCGGGCGCCAAGTCCTCGAACTTTTTGAACTGTCCGGTCAGGAAACCGCGGCCCAAGGGGCTGTAGGCGACGAAGCCGATGCCCAGCTCCCGCACCGTCGGCAGGATTTGGTCCTCCGGGTCGCGGCTCCACAGCGAATATTCGGTCTGAAGTGCTGCGATGGGGTGCACGGCGTGGGCGCGGCGGATGGTCTGGGGTGCGGCCTCCGACAGGCCGAGGAAGCGCACCTTGCCCTGCCGCACCAGATCGGCCATGGCCCCCACCGTGTCCTCGATGGGCGTGTTGGGATCGACGCGGTGCTGGTAGTAGAGGTCGATCACCTCCACGCCGAGCCGCTTCAGGCTGGCCTCGCAAGCCTGTCTGACATAGTCCGGCCGCCCGTTGACGCCGAGGAAGCTGCCGTCGGCCCCGCGCACGTTGCCGAACTTGGTCGCCAGCACGACCCGGTCGCGGCGGTCGCGGATGGCCCGGCCGACCAGCTCCTCGTTGTGGCCGACGCCGTACATGTCGGCGGTGTCGAGCAGGGTAACCCCAAGCTCCAGCGTCCGGTGGATCGTCGCGACGGATTCCGCCTCGTCGCGCCCCGCGTAGAACTCCGACATGCCCATGCAGCCGAGGCCCATGGCCGAAACCTCCAGCCCCTGGCCCAGTCGTCGCTTGTCCATTCCCTGCCTCCCGGTCGATGCCGCGTCAAGGGCTTTACTGTAGGGCGTCCCGGCCCGATCGCCAGAAGCGGGAACGCGGCATGGCCTTGCACCGGCCGCAGGGGAGCCCCGCGCGGCATGCACATATCTCGCAAGCACGGTAAAGAGCTGAACTGGTGCGCAAAAGCCCCTCTCCCTTGAGGGGAGAGGGGGTGGGGTGAGGGTGGCAGCCGGCGAAAGCCGGCCAGCATTCTTCCCGCCCTGCCGGGCGGTAACGACCCCTCATCCCAACCCTTCTCCCCGCTCTCGGCGGCCACAGGCCGCCTGTCGCCGTCAGCGCAAACTTCGTTTGCGCGTGAGGCCAAGAGGAGAAGGGCTTTTGCGCCCGCCGCCGGGGACGGGACGGCAGCTACAGTTGTTGTCCAAAGCCGAAGAGCCCAACACCAGGGAGGGAGCGATGAACGAAGACACGTTCAACATGGATGTCCGCAAGTTCCTGAAGGTCGTCGGCGTCACCTCGCAGCGGGAGATCGAGCACGCCGTCAACGACGCGCTGGCCGCCGGCCGTCTGACGGGGACCGAAAAGCTTCAGGCGCGCGTCGTCCTGACCATCGAGAGCGTCGGCCTCTCGCACGAGATCAAGGGGGAGATCGCCCTGGAGTAGGTTGCCGTCTCCTGTCCTTCGGCATTCGTTCGAATTCAATGGAACCCGATTTCCGCCGGCCTTCGTAAGTGGTATGAAGGATCCGCGCCGGTGGAATCACGCGTGGCGGCGGGCGCGGATGAACGCCGGGCGACCGAACGGAACGCCCCGGCGCGTTGAATGAGTGGTGCATGGAAGGGCTGGTCACCGCGTCCAGATATTCGGTCGGCGAGAAGGTTCACCACGGTGCGCTGGTGTGCGTGTACCGGGGCGTGCGCCTGGACGACGGGATGCCGGTCGTCCTGAAACGGCTGGAGCGGCCGCGCCCCAACTCGTCCGACGTGCCGCGCTTCCGCCGGGAATTCGCGCTGGCCCGACGGCTGGCGGCGGACGGGGTGGTCGAGGTGCTCGACCTGGACGAAGGGCGGGACGGCCTGACGCTGGTCATGCGCGACCGCGGCGGGGACAGCCTGGACCATGTCCTGGAAGCCGGCCGGCCGACGCTGGCCGAGTCGCTGCGCATCGCGGCGGCGGCGGCGGCGGCGCTCAGCGCCGTGCACGCGCGCAACGTCATCCACAAGGACGTCAACCCGGCCAACATCATCTGGAACCGCCAGGATGGCACGGTCGAGCTGATCGACTTCGGCATCGCCGCCGAACTGGCCCGCGAAACGGCCAGCGTCTCCGCCCAGGCCTTCGAGGGGACGCTGCCCTACATCGCGCCGGAGCAGACCGGCCGCATGAACCGGTCGGTGGACTGGCGGTCCGACTTCTACTCGCTGGGCGCCACGCTGTACGAGCTTCTGACCGGCCGCGTGCCGTTCGAGGGGGAGGACACGCTGGCCGTGGTGCACGGCCACATCGCCCGCGCGCCGGTCCCGCCCCACCAAATCGATCCGACGATTCCGCCGGTGGTGTCGGACATCGTCATGAAGCTGCTCGCCAAGGATCCGGAGGCCCGCTACCAGAGCGGCTTCGGCCTGAAGGCGGACCTGGAGGCGTGCATCGCCGCGCTGGAGCAGGGGCGGGCGGTGCCGGCCTTCCCGCTGGGCCGCCAGGACCGCAGCGAGCGGTTCCGCGTCCCGGAACGGCTCTACGGCCGCGAGGACGAGGCGGCAGTCCTGCTGTCGGCCTACGAGCGGGTGTGCGCGTCCCGCGCGGAGCTGCTGCTGGTCGGCGGCTCGCCGGGCATCGGCAAGTCGGCGCTGGTGCACGAGGTGCACAAGCCGATGACCGCCAAGCGCGGCCATTTCGTCGAGGGAAAGTTCGATCAGGTCAAGCGCTCCATCCCCTACTCCGCGCTGATCCAGGCCTTCGACCAGCTCGCCCGGCGCCTTCTGGCGGAGCCGGAAGCCGAGCTGGCCGAACGGCGGGCCGTGCTGCGCGCGGCGGTCGGCGCCACCGGGGCGGTCATCACCGAACTGATCCCGTCCTTCGCGCTGGTCCTGGGCGAACAGGCGCCGGCGTCCCCGCTGGGGCCGGTGGAAAGCGAAGTCCGTTTCCAGATCACCTTCCAGAATCTGGTGGTGGCGCTCGCCACGCCGGACCGGCCGCTGGTGGTCTTCCTGGACGACCTGCAATGGGCCGACCGCTCCTCGCTCGACCTGCTGGCGAAGCTGGCGGCCTGCGCCGACCTGCGCCACATGCTGCTGATCGGCGCCTTCCGCGACGGCGAGGTGCCGCCCGGCCACCCCTTCCACCGGATGGTGGAGTCGGTGCGCGAGGCTGGCACGCGGGTGGAAACGCTGACCGTGGGGCCGCTGGACGAGGCGGCGGTGCGCGATCTCGTCGCCGACACGCTGCGCCGCGAGCCGTGGGAGGTCGCGGCGCTGGCGGAGATCTGCCGCGCCAAGACCGAAGGAAACCCCTTCTTCCTGGCGCAGTTCCTGCTGTCGCTGCTCGACGCCGGGCTCGTTTCCTTCGATCCGGACACCGGACATTGGACCTGGGACCAGGCCGCCGTCGCCGGCCATGCCATCACCGCCAATGTCGTGGAGCTGATGGTGTCCAAGCTCCAGCGCCTGCCGGCGGAGACGCAGCGGGTGCTGAGTCTTGCGGCCTGCGTCGGCAACGGCTTCGATCTGGGCACGCTGACCGTCGCCGCCGACCGGCCCATGCCGGACCTCGCCCGGGCCCTGTGGCCGGCCCTGCGGGAAGAGCTGGTGGTTCCCGTCGGCGATGCTTACCGCTACGCGGCCAACGCCGCGGGCGACGTCACGGCGGATCAGGCGGCCGTGCTGCTCGCCAGCCGCTACCGGTTCCTGCACGACCGGGTGCAGCAGGCGGCCTACGCCCTGATCCCGGACGAGGCGCGCGCGGCGACCCACCTGTCCATCGGCCGCCTGCTGCTGGCGCGCGGCGACGGGGGCGACCATGGCGAGCGGCTGTTCGACGTCCTGGGGCACGTCAACCACGGCGTGTCGCTGGTCGTGGACGGGGAGGAACGGCGCCGCATTGCCGCGCTGAACCTGACCGCCGCGAAGCAGGCCAACGCGTCGGCCGCCTTCGAGCCGGCCGCCGTCTACGCCGAGGCGGGCCTCGCCTTCATGAGCGAGGAAGGCTGGACCGCCGACTATGGCCTGATGCTGGAGCTGTCGATGGAGGCGGTGGGCGCCGCCTGCATGGGCAGCGACTACGCCAAGGCCGGCGCGCTGGCGGAGGCGCTGGCGGCCAAGGTGCGCGACCCGGCCGACGCCGTGCCGGCCCGCTTCTTCCAGGTCAGTGCCGCGACGGTGCGCGGCGACCCGCTCCAGGCGCTCGCCATCGGGCTGGACGCGGTGCGGGCGCTGGGCGTGGACGTGCCCAAGCGCGGCACGCCGCTGAGCATCCTGACCTCCCTGGCGCGCGGCTGGTGGGCGATGGTCCGGCACCGCCACTGCCCGGCGCGCCCGGTCACCGACCCGGCGGAGATCGAGCGGGTGAAGCTGGCGACCAGCCTGCTGTCGGCGCTCGGCTACGCCTCCTACGGCGCGCGGCGCGACCTGATGGTCCCGGTCGCCATGCGCAATGTGGAGATCGCGCTGGGCTCCGGCCTGCCGAACATGGAGGCCATGGCCCACGTCACCTGGGGGGCGCTGGTCTCCAGCCTGGGCGCGCGCAAGGCTGCCTACCGGGCGACGAAGCGCGCGATCGAGGTGGTGGCGTCGGGCACCCCGTCCATGCGGGCGGGACAGGCGGTCTACGTCTCCAACTACTACGGCCAGCACTGGGTCCGGCCGCTGGCCGAGATCCGGCCGGCGCTGCTGGAGGCGAACCAGCTCGCCCTGAACGTGGGCGAAAGCGACGCCGCCAACTACGCGCTGGTGACGTGGCTGCGCATCGGCTGGCACATCGGCACCGAGCTGTCGCGGCTGGAGACCGAGGCGCAGGACGTGATGCGCCGGGTGAACCGCCTGGGCTTCTGCTTCTACACGCCGATGATCGCCGGACTGACCCAGGCGGTCGACAACCTGCGCCAGGGGGCGGAAACGCCGTGGCGGCTGACCGGCCGTTATCTGGACGAGGACAAGGCCGTGGCCGAGCTGAAGGCGGCCAACAACGGCTTCGCCTACGCCGGCCTGCTGCTGATCAAGATGCAGGTCGCCCGCATGTTCGGCGCGGCGGCCGAGGCACGGGCCATCCTGAAGGAGTTCGCCAATTACAAGCAGGTCCAGCGCGGCAACTTCCTGCTGGCGGTGGCCCTGTTCGAAACCGGGCTGATCGGGACGATGGGGCCGTTCCCCACCCAGGACGAGCGCCGCCGCGCCGCCCGCGCGCTTGCCAAGACGATCCGCTGGTTCCGCAAGAGCGCCGCCTTCGGTCCGGCCAACCACCGCCACCGGCTGCTGCTGCTGGAGGCCGAACAGCTCCGCCTGTTCGGCAAGGCGGAAAAGGCCGCCCAGCGCTACGCCGAGGCCATTTCGGCGGCCGGCGCGTCCGGCTTCACCCACGAGCTGGCGGCGGCCAACGAACGCGCCGCCGACTTCTACGGCGAGCGCGGCATGGGCGCCCTGGCGCTGTTCCACCGGACCCAGGCGCGCGACGTGTACCGCCGCTGGGAGGCCTGGGCGAAGGTGGCGGAGATGGAACGCCGCTTCCCCGAGCTGGTGACGGTGCAGGGCACGGTGTCGCGGCGCGGGACGTCGCAACGATCCTCCACCGACCGCATCGGCACCGGGGCACTGGACATCGAGGCGGTGCTGAAGGCGGCGCAGGCGATCTCCGGCGAAATCCACCGCGAAGCGCTGGTCGACCGGCTTCTGCGCACGGTGTTCGAGGTTGCCGGGGCGCAGCGCGGGCTGCTGCTGCTGGCCGGGCCGAACCGCCAGCTGGTCCTGGCGGCGGAGGGCGACGAGTCGGCGGCCGTCTACCGCGCCCTGCCGGCGCTGGCGCTGGACACCCCGGCCCAGGACGGCGGGCCGCGCCTGCCGGCGACCATCGTCGCCTACACCGCCCGCGTGCAGGAGCCGCTGGTGCTGGCCGACGCCACGACCGACCCGCGCTTCGCCGAGGATTCCTACATCTGGACGCGCCGGCCGAAATCGGTGCTGTGCCTGCCGCTGACCCGCCAGGGGGCGCTGGTCGGCCTGCTCTATCTGGAAAACAACCTCGTCACCAACGCCTTCGTGGACCAGCGGCTGGAAGCGCCGCTGCTGCTGGCCGCGCAGATCGCCATTTCGCTGGAGAACGCGCGGCTCTACGACGATCTGGCCGCCTTCAACCGGACGCTGGAGGCCCAGGTCGCCGACCGCACCCGCGCGCTGTCCGAGCAGTCGGAGGTGCTGCGCCGCACGCTGGACGAGGTCAGCGCCGCGCACGCCCGCTTGCAGGAAACGCAGCAGCAGCTCGTCCAGGCGGAGAAGATGGCCGCGCTCGGTCAGCTCGTGGCCGGCGTGGCGCACGAGATCAACACGCCGCTGGGCGTGGCGCTGACCGCCGCCTCCTACCTGTCGGACGAGACGCATAGGATCACCAAGGGGGTCGAGGCCGGCAAGCTGCGCCGGGCGGAGTTCGACGCCTACACCGCGACGGCCATCGATTCCACGAGCCTGCTGCTGGCGAACATCCGGCGGGCCGCTGACCTCGTGCAGGGCTTCAAGCAGGTGGCCGCCGACCAGACCAGCGACGAGCGGCGCGTCTTCACGCTGCACGACTGGATCGGCGATCTTGTGCTGAGCCTGCGCCCCATGTGGCAGAAGCCCGGCCACAAGCTGGCCGTGGAATGTCCGGAGGGGATCGAGTTGGACAACTATCCGGGCGCGCTCGCCCAGATCCTGACCAACCTGATCTCCAACACGCTGGTGCACGGCTTCGAAACCGGCCATGCCGGCCATATGGCGATCACGGTGACCGAACCCGACCCGGAGAGCGTGGAAATCGCCTACAGCGACGACGGCCGGGGCATCGCGGCGGACAACCTGCCCAACATCTTCGACCCCTTCTTCACGACCCGCCGCCCCCAGGGCAGCACCGGGCTTGGGCTGCACATCGTCTACAACCTCGTCGCCCAGCGCATGGGCGGCACCATCAAGGTCGCCAGCGAAGAAGGCGCGGGCGTGACCTTCACCTTCCGGTTCCCAAGGGTGGCGCCGGAGTAGGGCGATTTCTACTTATACGGTCGAGCGCAGCCGTAGGTTGGGTTAAGCGTCAGCGCAACCCAACACCCGTCGCCATGTGAGCGATGTTGGGTTGCGCCTGCGGCTTAACCCAACCTACGGATGCTGCTTTTTCACCGCTTCAGCAGATCCAGCGACGCCAGCGCCATGACCTGCGCGGAGTGGACCATGTCGTCGATGCCGACATACTCGTCCGGCTGGTGGGCGAGGTCGAGGATGCCGGGGCCGTAGGCGATGCAGTCCTTCAGGTGCCCAACGCGGACGATGTGCTTCTGGTCGTAGGTGCCGGGGGACACGACCTGCGCCGCCGGGCGGCCCAGGACCGTTTCGATGGCCGCCTCCACCGCGCGGACAACCGGGGCGTCGGCGTCGGTCATGGTCGGCAGGAAGGCCAGCACCTCCCGCAGCTCGTAGTCGAAGCCGGGGCGTTCACGCCGCAGATCCTCCAGGATGCCGACGATCTCCGCCTTCACCGCGTCCGGATCCTCCTCGATCAGGTAGCGGCGGTCGATGACCATGCGGCAGCTGTCCGGTACCATGGGGCTGGGCAGTCCTTCGTGGTCTTCCGGCTGGCCGCCGTGGATGGCGTTGATGTTCAAGGTGGACTGGCGCGCGCCCTCCGGCACCACGGGCATGGCGGTGCGCTTGGCGGCCAGACGTGGAATCAGCTCCGTCTCGATCCGGTGCAGCACGGCCCCCATGTGGCGCACCGCGCAGTTGCCGAGGAAGGGCATGGAGCCGTGGGCGACGCGGCCCTTCGTTTCGATCTCCGCCCACCAGACGCCGCGGTGGCCGATGCACACCCGGTCGACGTTCAGCGGTTCCGGAATGATGACGTGATCGACGCGCGGGCGGGAGAAATAGCCGAGCCTCGCCAGATGCCCGACGCCGCCGTAGCCGCCGGACTCCTCGTCCACCGTGCCGGAGATTTCCAGGGCGCCGGCGAAGGGGATGCCCTCCTCCAGGATCGATTCGACGGCGATGATGGAGGCGGCGATGCCGCCCTTCATGTCGCAGGCGCCGCGCCCGTAGACGCGGCCGTCCTTCACGACCCCTTCGAAGGGATCGACCGTCCAGCCCCGCCCGGCCGGCACCACGTCGATGTGGCCGTTGAAGTGCACGCAGGGGCCGGGCCGCCGACCCTCGATGCGCGCGACGACGTTGGTGCGCGGGTAGCGGTCGCTGTCGCCGGGCGCCCCTTCAGCCCGCACATACTCGACCTGGAAGCCTCGGGCGGCCAGCCGCCGGCCGATGAATTCGGCGCAGGGCGTGTAGGCGTCGCCCGGCGGGTTCACGGTGGGAATGCGAATCAGGTCGCGGGTGAGGGCGACGAGATCCTCCCGGCGCTCCTCAATGCGGCGGAACAGGGCGTCCCTGAAATCGACCGGCATGCATCCTCCCGCGAACAATCCGACTTTGGTCGTTTGCGGGAGGATAGGGCGAATCGCACCGTTCGTGGATGGCTTTTATGCCCCCACCCCGAAGGCGGCGTGCAGGGCGGCGGTGTCCTCGAAGAAGCGGTAATGGGCGATGCGGCCGTCGCGGATGCGGCAGGCCACGGCCCAGGCGGTGTCGAACAGCGCCCCGGTGCTGCGGACGCGGTGGCGCAAGTGCCCCCAGGCGACCGCGCTATCGCCGTCCTGCATGGTCTTCTCGATCGTGAAGGTCTGCGGTTCGAAGGCCTCGCTCAGCCCGGCGAAGAAGCGGCGGACGCCGTCGTGGCCGTGGTAGGTGCCGTAGAGGAACAGCTCCGGCGAGGGTTCCGGACGGACCGCGACGAAGTCCGCCGCCGGATCGACGAGCGCCAGCACGGCGTCCATGTCCTTGCGCCCAAGGGCCTGGAAGAAGGCGGTCAGCACGTTTTCGCTCATGGTGTTCATCCTCGCGCAATGGGTGGGTGCGGCAAGGGTGCCCCTCGACGAATGGAACGGCTACGACCAAGATCGGCGGTCCATTTTCCAAAAATGGAAAGCTGATGGATTGGGATGACCTGCGCTTTTTCCTGGCCGTGGCGCGCGGCGGCACGCTGACGGACAGCGCGCGGCGGCTGAAGACCAGCCCCTCGACGGTCGGGCGGCGCTTGGCGTTGCTGGAACAGGCGCTTGGCGTCACGCTGTTCGCGCGGCATGTCTCCGGCTACAGCCTCACCGACGAGGGGCGGGCGCTGCTGGCGCGGGCGGAGACGGTGGAGGGCGAATTCCAGCGGCTGGAGACCGAGGTCGCCGGGCTGGCGCGCGGCAGCTTCGGCGACGTGCGTCTGGCGACGGCGGAAAGCTTCGCCACCCATCTGGTGATCCCCCGGATGCCGGCCTTCCGCGCCCGCCATCCGGGCGTACGGCTCCAGGTCGCCACGTCGGTGCGGACCATCGGTCTGACCCGGCGGGAGGCGGACCTCGCCCTGCGGCTGGCGCGGCCGGAACAGGGCAATCTGGTGGTTTGCAAGCTCGGCACCATGGCGCACGGGTTCTACGCCGCCCCCGCCTATTTGCAGGGAAGACCGTCCGTTGATGCGGAGGATTTGGCGGCGCACGCGGTCATCGGATGGGACGAGGAGTTCGCCGCCATGCCGGTGGTGCGCTGGCTGAACGACCGCTTGCGGGGCCGCCGGCCCGTGTTCGACACCACCAGCATCGGCCAGCAGGTCGCCGCCGCCCGCGCCGGGCTGGGGCTGGCCTTGCTCCCCTGCTTCGTGGGCGACGGGGAAGCCGGGCTGCTGCGGGTTGCCGGGCCGGCCGGTCTGGTGGAACAGGACATCTGGCTGGTGATCCACGCCGACGTGGCCGCGTCCGCCCGCGTGCGGGCGGTGGCCGACTTCCTGGCGGAGACCGTAAGGCAGGAGAGGGACCGGCTGGCCGGCCGCCGCCTCCCGTAAACTCACATGTCCAGCCCGATGTCGAGGTTCGGGGCGCTGTGGGTCAGCCAGCCGACGGAGATCATGTCCACGCCCGACTCGGCGATGGCCCGTGCGGTGGCGAGCGTGACGTTGCCGGACGCCTCCGTCACCATGCGGCCGTCCACCATGGCGACGGCGCGGCGCAGCGTCTCCGGGTCCATGTTGTCGAGCAGGACGACGTCCACCGGCAGGGTCAGCAGCTCCTCCAGCTGCGCCAGCGTGTCCACCTCCACCTCCACCTTCACCATGTGGCCGATGGCGGCGCGCACGCGCTCGACCGCCGGGCGGATGCCGCCGGCCACGGCGATGTGGTTGTCCTTGATCAGCACCGCGTCGTCCAGCCCGAAGCGGTGGTTGAAGCCGCCGCCGAGCCGCACCGCGTGCTTCTCCAGAACGCGCAGGCCGGGGGTGGTCTTGCGGGTGCAGACGATGCGGGCACGGGTGCCCTCCACCGCGCGGACCAGCGCGCGGGTGGCGGTGGCGATGCCGGACAGGCGGCCCATGATGTTCAGCGCCGTGCGCTCGGCGGTCAGCAGGGCGCGGGCGCGGCCGGTCACCGTCGCGATGGTGCCGCCGGGCGGCACGTCGCTGCCGTCGCCATGCCCGATGGCGATGGCGACGTCCGGGTCCAGCGTGCGGAAGGCGGCCAGCGCCACCTCCAGCCCGGCGACGCGCCCGTCCTTGCGCGCGGCGAGACGCGCGGTCGCCATGGCGTCGGCTGGGATGATGCTGTCGGTCGTGATGTCCCCGGCGCGCCCGAGATCCTCAGCCAGGGCGGCGCGGACGATGGGCTCGTAGGTCAGAGGATGGAGCATGCGGCCTCTCCGGTCACAGGTTCGTTGGGGCGGGCACGGGGCACGTCGGGAAGGTCGTTCAGGGTGAAGCGGTCGCGCCGGGCCAAGGGGTCCTCCTGCGGGAAGTCCGACCGGACGTGGGCGCCCCGGCTTTCGCTGCGGTTCAGCGCGGCGTGGACGACGAGACGGCTGGTCAGCAGCCGGTTGCGCGCCTCGCCCCAGCGGCGGACCGTGGCGACGGTCGGCGGGTCGAGGGGGCGGCCGTCCTGGCCGAGCATGTCGAGCGCGACCGACAGGCGGTCCAGCCGCTGCCGCGCGGCGCGCAGGGTCGCGCCGTCGCGCACCAGCCCGGCGGCCTGGTAGAGCGTGTCGCGCGCCTCCGCCGTCATGGCGTCGATCAGCGCCGCCGCCATTCCGCCCGCGATGGCCGGCGGGTTGGGCAGGGCGAAGGGCGGCGGGGCGGACAGCGGGCGTTCCGCCACGTCGCGGGCGACGCGGGCGCCGAACACCAGCGCTTCCAGCAAGGAATTGCTGGCCAGCCGGTTGGCGCCGTGCACGCCGGTGCAGGCGACCTCACCGCAGGCCCACAGCCCGTCCAGGTCGGTGCGGCCGGACAGGTCAGTGACGACGCCGCCCATGTGGTAATGCGCGGCGGGGGCGACGGGCATGGATGCCGCCCACGGGTCCAGCCCGTGCTGGGCGCAGAGCGCCAGCACGGTGGGAAAGCCGTCGGGCTTGGCGGCCAGCGCGGGGCGCAGGTCGAGGTACACCGGCTCGCCCCGCGCCACGCGGGCGCCGATGGCGCGGGCCACCACGTCGCGCGGCGCCAGTTCGGCCAGCGGGTGCTCAGCCACCATGAAGCGCTCGCCGCGCCGGTCGAGCAGCCGGGCGCCGGCCCCGCGCAGGGCTTCGGTCAGCAAGGGGGCGGGGTCGGCGTCCACGGCGAGCGCGGTGGGGTGGAACTGCACGAACTCCACGTCGGCCAGGGTCGCCCCGGCGCGGGCGGCTAGCGCCAGCCCGTCGCCGGTGGCTTCCGGCGGGTTGGTGGTGCGGGCGAAGGCGGCGCCGATGCCGCCGGTCGCCAGCACGATGCGCGAGGTGCGGTGGAACACCCAGCCGTCGGGGTGGCAGGCCAGCACGCCGCAGACCCGCCCGTTGCGAACCGCGAGATCCACGGCGAAGGCTTCGGTTTCCACGCGGATGGACGGTGTGGCGCGGACTTTGGCGGACAGCGCCGCGACCAGGGTCGGGCCGGTGGCGTCG
Organism: Azospirillum mesophilum; assembly: GCF_053470405.2. NCBI lineage: Bacteria > Pseudomonadati > Pseudomonadota > Alphaproteobacteria > Rhodospirillales > Azospirillaceae > Azospirillum > Azospirillum mesophilum. The sequence goes on along the minus strand of NZ_JBPXMQ020000028.1, from coordinate 17,058 downwards.
CCTCCGGCGTGGACGATGCGCGCGGTCCCGTGCGCCGCCTCGCGCCCCAGCAGAGGTGCGCCGTCGGCGGTGCGGTCGAAGGGAAGGCCGGCGTCGAGCAGCGCCTGCACCCGCTCCGCCCCCTCCCGCGCCAGGACCAGCGCGCGTTCGGCGTCCACGAAGCCGGCGCCGGCCGCCACCGTGTCGGCGGCGTGGTCCTCCGGCCGGTCGCCGGGGCCGATGGCGGCGGCGATGCCCCCCTGGGCGTAATGGCTGGAGCCGCCCGGCAGATCGGCGGTCTTGGTCAGCAGCGTGACGGACCGGGGCGCCAGCTCCAGCGCCACCGTCAGCCCGGCAAGGCCGGAGCCGACGACGACCACATCAGCGTCTCTGACAGTGTAGGGGACGGTGTAGGGGGTGACCATCGCGGCCTCCCTGAATTGTGGTTCAGCGCGGCTTGACGGCGAGCATCCGCTCCACGGAGCGGCGCGCCCGCTCGGCGACGTCCGGGGCGATCTCCACGCGCGGTTCCAGCGTGCGCAGGGACTCCAGGATGTTCGCCAGCGTGATCTTCTTCATGTGCGGGCACAGGTTGCAGGGCCGCACGAACTCCGTTTCCGGAGAAGAGGCGGCGACGTTGTCGCTCATCGAGCATTCGGTCACCATCAGAACGCGCGGGGGCTGGCGTTCCGACACGAAGTCGATCATGCGCGCGGTGGAGCCGACGAAGTCCGCGGCCTCCAGCACGTCCGGCGGGCATTCCGGGTGGGCGATGACGACCAGATCGTCGAAACGGCCCCGGAAGTCGCGGATCTCGTCGCCGGTGAAGCGCTCGTGCACCTCGCAATGGCCCTTCCAGGCGATGATCTCCACGCTGGTCTGGGTGGCGACGTATTTCGCCAGGAACTCGTCCGGCAGCATGATGACGCGGGGCACGCCCAGCGATTCCACAACCTCCACCGCGTTGCCGGAGGTGCAGCAGATGTCCACCTCCGCCTTCACCTCGGCCGAGGTGTTGACGTAGGCGACCACCGGCACGCCCGGATAGCGTTCCCGCAGCAGCCGAACGTCGGCGGCGGTGATCGATTCGGCCAGCGAGCAGCCGGCCCCGGTGTTCGGGATCAGCACGGTCTTGGCCGGGTTCAGCAGCTTCGCCGTCTCCGCCATGAAATGCACGCCGGCCAGGACGATCACGTCGGCCTCCGTCTGCGTCGCCCTGGCGGCCAGCGCGAGGCTGTCGCCGACGATGTCGGCCACGCCGTGGAAGATCTCCGGCGTCTGATAGTTGTGGGCCAGGATGACCGCGTTGCGCTCCCGTTTCAGGCGGTTGATCTCGTGCACCAGCGGGGCGTGGAAGGGCCACTCCACGGCGGGGATCACGCGCTTGACGCGCTCGTAAACCGGGCGCGTGGCCTCGGCGATGGCGGGGGTGTAGGCGAGGGCGCTGGAGGCGGTCATGACGCATCCCCTTAATGCTCTGTCTGAGCAAAACGGTAATTGCTCTGAATGAGCATATCAAGAGGAAAAAGCAAATCGCCTCCCGTCCCGGGGGCTCCGGAGCGGGAGGGGCCTGACCGGACCGCGCCTACTTGCGCTGCGCCGACTGGGCGTAGATGTAGGAGTCGAAGGAATTCTCGGCCACGCGGAACCACAGACGCTCCTCGTCGCAGAAGGGCTTCCAGGCGTCGTAGACCTTCTTGAAGCGCGGGTTCTTGGCCGACAGCTCGTCATACAGCTCGTAGGCGATCTTCTCGCAGGCCTGCATCACCTCGCGCGGGAAGGCGCGGAGTTGGACGCCGCCGGCGACCAGACGCTTCAGCGCCGCCGCGTTGACGGTGTCGTACTTGGCGATCATCCAGCTGTTGGCCTCCCAGCAGGCCTGCTCCAGGATGACCTTGTAGGCGGGGGGAAGCTGTTCCCAGGCCGTGATGTTGATCATCAGCGGGATCTGGGCCGAGCCCTCCCACCAGCCGGGCGCGTAGTAGTATTTGGCGACCTTGTGGAAGCCCAGCTTCTCGTCGTCATAGGGGCCGACGAACTCCGCCGCGTCGATGGTGCCGCGCTCCAGCGCCGGGTAGATGTCGCCGCCGCCGAGCTGCTGCGGGACCAGCCCCAGCTTGCCCATGATCGTGCCGGCCAGACCGCCGACGCGCATCTTCAGGCCGTTCAGATCCTCGGTGGTCTTGATCTCCTTGCGGAACCAGCCGCCCATCTGGGCCGAGGTGTTGCCGGCGGGGATGTTGTAGATGTTATGTTCCTTGAACAGCTCCCGCATCAGCTCCAGCCCGCCGCCGTGCATCATCCAGGCGATGTGCTGGCGCGTGTTCAGGCCGAAGGGCATGGCCGTGTCGAAGCAGAAGGTCGGGTCCTTGCCGATGTAGAAATAGGCGGCGGACTGGCCGCACTCCACCGTGCCGTTCTGCACCGCGTCGAGCACCTGGAGCGCCGGGACGATCTCGCCCGCCGCGAAGGTGCGGATCTGGAACTTGTTGTCGGTTGCCGCGGCCACGCGCCGGGCGATCAGTTCCACGGCGCCGTAGATGGTGTCGAGGCTCTTGGGATAGCTCGACGCCAGGCGCCACTTGATTTCCGGCTGGCTCTGCGCGATGGCCGGGGCGGCGACGGTGCCGGCGGCGATGCCGGCGCCGGCGCTGGTCAGAAAGGCACGACGTTTCATGGGGTGGGGTCTCCCTTCCCTTTTCATTATGATTCTGTCCGCCGTATTAGCCGAAAATGTCGCAGCGGGCCACCCATGGGTATGCAGGGCGGCTCTGCGCGACCGGAAGCGTCGCCGTGGGGGCCTCGCCGTGAGGATTGTCAGTGGTCGAGCCTTCGGGCCATCATCCGGTCGCCCCTCAACGAAACCGACATAAGGAAACGCACGGGCATGGACGCACAGGACCTGCGGGCGCTTCAGGCGCCGCTGAAGGACAAGTACAAGGACGCGCCGGAGTCGGCGGTCGTCACGCTGAAGGCCAAGGGGGCGCTGGACGACACCGGCATCGCCTGCAAGGTGGACACCGGCCGCGCGCTTGTGGAGGCCGGCCTGCACCCGGCGACGGGCGGGCCGGGCACCCAGGCCTGTTCCGGCGACATGCTGCTGGAAGCGCTGGTCGCCTGCGCCGGCGTGACGCTGAAGGCGGTCGCCACGGCGCTGGAGTTCAATCTGCGCGGCGGCACCGTGTCGGCGGAAGGCGACCTGGATTTCCGCGGAACGCTGGGCGTGACGAAGGACGCGCCGGTCGGCTTCCGCGCCATCCGCCTGCGCTTCGACCTGGACACCGACGAGTCGCCGGAGCGCATCGCCACCCTGACCAGGCTGACCGAACGCTATTGCGTGGTCTACCAGACGCTGGCCAGCCCACCGCCGATCTCCCTGACGATCGAGACGGGGGTGGCGGGGTAACCGGGTTCCGGGGCGGAGCCGGGGGGCTTCCCCCGGAGCCGCCTCAATCCGTTAGGAAGGGGTTGTAGAGGCGCTCTTCCCCGATGGTGGACATCGGGCCGTGGCCGGGGATGAAGGACACGTCGTCGCCCAGCGGGAACAGCTTCGTCTTGATGGCCGTGATCAGGTCGCCGTGGTTGCCGCGCGGGAAGTCGGTGCGGCCGATGGAACCCTGGAACAGCACGTCGCCGACGATGGCGAGCTTGCTCGGCTTGTGCACGAAGACGACATGGCCCGGCGTATGGCCGGGGCAGTGCAGCACGTCCAGCGTCAGGTTGCCGACGGTCACCGTGTCGCCGTCCTCCAGCCAGCGGTCGGGCGTGAAGCTGCGCACCGGCGGGAAGCCGAACATCTGGCTCTGCTGCGGCATGCCGTCGATCCAGAACTGGTCCTCGCGCTGAGGCCCCTCGATGGGCAGCTTCAGTTGGTCCGCGAGGTCGGCGACGCCGCCCGCGTGGTCGATGTGGCCGTGCGTGACGAGGATCTTCTCCAGCGTCACGCCCTTCGACTGGGCGGCGCGCAGGATCAGGTCGATGTCCCCGCCGGGATCGACGGCGGCGCCCTTCATCGTTTCGGGGCACCACAGCAGCGTGCAGTTCTGCTGGAACGGAGTGACCGGAACGATGATGGTCTGCATGCCCTGTCCTTCGCGAATCGGTGGTCGATCGGGCTGGACCTTACGCGCCACGGCCGGTCCGGGCAAGATCCGGTACCATTTCCCGATCAACGCGGCTATATGGGGTGCGCCCCGTGTTTTTCTTCTCCTTTGCCCGCCGCCGGGAACGGATTCGCACCGAATGCTGTCGCAAAAAGCCAAATACGCGCTGCGCGCGCTGATCATGCTGGCCGAACGGACGGATGACGAGCTTGTGCTGATTGCCGAGATCGCCGAGCGCGAGAACATCCCGCGCAAGTTCCTGGAAGCCATCCTGGTGGAGTTGCGCAAGCACGGCCTGCTGTTCGCCAAGCGCGGCAAGAGCGGCGGCTACCGGCTGGCCCGCCCGGCGGCGGAGATCACCTTCGGCGAGGTCATCCGCCTGATCGACGGGCATCTGGCGCCGATCCCCTGCGCCAGCAAATACTCCTTCCGCCCTTGCGAGGACTGCATCGACCCGGCCACCTGTTCCGTGCGCTGGCTGATGGTGCAGGTGCGCGACGCCACCGCGGGCGTGCTGGACAACCAGACGCTGGCCGACGCGTTGCGCCATCGGCAGTCCACGGGCGGCCTTCCGGTCAATTTCGACATTTGAGCCGGTCCGGGCCAAAGCCGGCCCTCTTGCATAGCCGGAAAGCCCGGCTGGCCCCAGCCTGCTCCGGCAGATATCCCTTCAGCGGTAATCCATTTATGCTGTGTGGGCGGGGTGGTCTTTGGGGGGAACGAAGTCTGCCTGCCGCCGGAAAACAAAAAACGAATTCCAGGAGTGGCAATGTCTCTTGAAGAGGATCGGGCAGAGCGCACGGGGGGCGACGAAACCCGTCTTGAGTGGTTTGGAGCGAAAATTTTCAGTCAGTCCGATGAGGACGGGATCATAGCGGAGATTTTCCGGCGCATCGGGGTGACGAACCGCGTGTTCGTCGAATTCGGCGCCGAAGTGGGCAGCGAGAACAACACGCGCCTTCTGCTGGAAACCGGCTGGTCCGGACTGTGGATCGAAGGTTATCCGGATTATGTCGGCAGCATCAAATGGAACTTCCGTCACCGCATCGCCCGCGGCGACCTGAAGTTTCATGACGAGTATGTGACCAAGGACAACATCAACCCGATCATCAGCGGCGCCGGGCTCGGTGGCGAGATCGATTTCCTGTCCATCGACATCGACGGGAACGATTACCACGTCTTCAAGGCGATCGACGTCATCAACCCGCGCGTGGTGTGCCTGGAGCACAACCACTGCTACGATCCGGGTGTCGAATACGTGATGCCCTACAATCCGGACTACCGGTGGGGCGCCGGGCAGTCCGACTTCGGCGCGTCGCTGACCTCGATGGCCAGACTGGCGAGTGAGAAGGGCTACACGCTGGTGGGCTGCACGCTGTACAGCGCGAACGGCTTTTACGTCCGCAACGATCTGATCGGCGACCGCTTCACCGGCCCCTTTACGCCGGAGCGCTTCTTCAATCACATGAACTACGAGAAGGTGGTCTCCTTTCCGCGCCTCGTCGGTTGACCGGAGGCGGCTGACTGGGGGAGGGCGCGGGTCAGGGCATCAGGTCCACGGCCACGAACACGCGGTCCAGCGCGCGGTTCGTGGCCTCGCGCACCACACCGGCCTCCAGCAGTTCATCCACCAGAAGCTGCGCGCCGCGGAAGGTGCTGCCCAGCCGCTTCTGAATGCGGCGCACGGTGAAGGCGGGCTCCTCGAACAGGATGTCCAGCACGTCGGGCAGGCGGGAGTTGCGGCGCTTCACGCCCACGCGCCGACGCCATCCCGCTGCCACATGCTCCAGCGCCAGGGCGCGTTCGCGCTCCCGCCGGGCGGTCTCGGCCACCGCGTCGGCCAACCAGCCCCGCCAGTCCTCCTCCCGCCCGCGCGCGGCGATGCCGGCGGCGGTGCGGTCGCTTTGCATCGCCACCGACATCGGCAGCCAGACGTTCGGCACGCGGCAGGTTCGCGCCACCGCCACGGCCCCCATCAGCCGGGCCGCGGGCACGGCCCAGGCCGGGATGCGCAGGTCGGGCGCGGGACGGAGCAGTTCCGCCAGCATGCCCACCCCGCCGAGCAGCGCCGGATCCTGTCCGGCGCCGTCCAGCCGCCGGAGCAGCGCCGCAGCCTCCTCCTCCCGCTGGGGGGAGAAGGCCAGCCGGCCGGGGTCGCGCCCCGACACCTCCGCCTGCAGGCAGCGCCACAGCGCCTCCATCCAGGCGAGTGTCCAGGCCGGTGGGCGGTCGTCCAACGACCGGGCGCCCGACTCCCCGTCCGTGCCCTCGTCCGGCGGGCTGTCCAGGGGGCCGCCCAAATCCTCCAACCCGGCCTCCAGCTCCGCGACGGCACGCCAAGCCTCGGCGGCGGCACCTCCGGCGGGCCGGGGCGGGGCTGAGTCGTCCCGCCGCGCGGGGGCGGCGATGACGCCCTGGGTGAAGCGGGCGCCCTGCCACAGGGCGCGGACCGACTGCGCCGCGCCGCGCCCCGCGGTGGGCACGAGGTCGGCATTGACGGTCGCCACCAGGAAGTCCGTCGCGTCCACCGCCACCCCGTCGAGTCGCGCCGCCGCGCAGGCCTCGCGCCGCGCCGCGTCGGCCCACAGCCGGCGTCGCCGCTCCGGATCGTGCATGACCTCGGCCAGCCGGCCGAGCGCACGTTCGGCCTCCAGCAAGGCGGTCAGGATGGCGGGGGAGAGGGGGGTGGACTGCATCGTGGCGGGGTCGGTTCGGGAGCGGTTGTCGGGCGGGGAGGCGAGCCGCCATGATACGGATACGGTGCTTTGCTACCAGCCTCTTCACCAGCCCCTTCGGATGAATGTGTGAAACTGTCTTGCCTTGGACGTGGGACGACGAAAAATGGCTTTGCAGCGGGCGGCCGGTTTGGCAAACTCTAGGGGAAAAATAGAAAATATAACACGATAAAAGTGGGTAAATACTGTGGTATGAGATTGGGCCGGCGACGGTCCGCCCTGCCGGAACAGTGCAAGCCCCAGCCCAGCGAGAACCCGGCCCTACGCCGAGTCCGGTCAACAGAATGGAGTGCGTCATGTCGTTCCGCCACCGCTTGTCGACACTGGCCACGGGGGTCCTCTTATCCCTCCTGATGGCCACCGCCGCCCAGGCGCAGGACAAGCTGCTGAACGTTTCCTACGACCCGACGCGCGAATTCTACGTGGAAATCAACCAGGCCTTCGCCAAGGCGTGGAAGGCGGAGAGCGGCCGCAGCGTCTCGATCAAGCAGTCGCACGGCGGGTCGGGCAAGCAGGCGCGCTCGGTGATCGACGGGCTGGACGCCGACGTGGTGACGCTGGCGCTGGCCTACGACATCGATGCGATCGCCGACGCCGGGGTGCTCGCCAAGAACTGGCAGTCGCGGCTGCCCAACAACAGCGCGCCCTACACCTCGACCATCGTGTTCCTGGTGCGCAAGGGCAACCCCAAGCAGATCAAGGACTGGGACGATCTGGCGAAGCCGGGCGTCCAGGTCGTCACGCCGAACCCGAAGACCTCGGGCGGGGCGCGCTGGAACTATCTGGCCGCCTGGGCCTACGCGCTCGACAAGACCGGCAACGACGAGGCCAAGGCCAAGCAGTTCGTCGCCGACCTGTTCAAGAACGTCCCCGTGCTGGACAGCGGCGCCCGCGGCGCCACCGTCACCTTCAGCCAGCGCGGCATCGGCGACGTGCTGCTCGCCTGGGAAAACGAGGCGCATCTGGCGCTCCAGGAGTTCGGGGCGAAAAATTTCGAGATTGTCGCCCCGTCCCTGTCGATCCTGGCCGAACCGCCGGTCGCCGTGGTGGACAGCGTCGTCGACCGCAAGGGCACCCGCAAGATCGCGGAGGCGTATCTGCAGTTCCTCTACAGCCGGGAGGGGCAGGAGATCGCCGTGAAGAACTTCTACCGCCCCCGCCTGCCGGAACTGGCAACCCAGTATGCGGACCGCTTCGCGAATGTTAAGCTGGTGACCATCGACCAGTCCTTCGGCGGCTGGCGCGCGGCCCAGGAGAAGCATTTCGCGGATGGCGGCGTCTTCGACCAGATTTACCAGAAGGGCCGCTGATCCGTGGTCGCGGCATCGACAACGGACACCGCGCTCCCCACGACGGGGGGCTCGGTGCTGAGCACGCTCAAGAAGCCCAGCGTCATCCCCGGATTCGGGCTGACCATGGGGTTCACCCTGACCTACCTCGGCCTGATCGTGCTGCTGCCGCTGGCGGCGCTGGCGGTGAAGGCTGCGGGGCTCGGCTGGTCCGGCTTCTGGAGCGCGGTGCTGACGCCCCGCGTTCTGGCGGCCTTCGAGATCAGCTTCGGCCTGTCGCTGGTTGCCGCCGGCATCAACGCGGTGTTCGGCTTCATCGTCGCCTGGGTGCTGGTCCGCTACCGCTTTCCGGGCGCCCGCCTCGTGGACGCGCTGGTCGACCTGCCCTTCGCCCTGCCGACGGCGGTCGCCGGCATCGCGCTCAGCGCGCTGTACGCCCCCAACGGCTGGGTGGGCAAGCTGCTGATGGACTGGTTCGGTCTGAAGGTCGCCTTCACGCCGCTGGGCATCGCCGTCGCGCTGACCTTCATCGGCCTGCCCTTCGTGGTGCGGACGGTGCAGCCGATCCTGCAGGACCTGCCGCCGGAGGAGGAGGAGGCCGCGGCCTCGCTCGGCGCCACGCGCTGGCAGACCTTCCGTAGGGTGGTGTTCCCCGCGCTGTTCCCGGCGCTGCTGACCGGCTTCGCGCTGTCCTTCGCGCGCGGGGTGGGGGAGTACGGGTCGGTCATCTTCATCGCCGGCAACATGCCCGGCGTGTCGGAGATCGTGCCCCTGCTGATCGTCATCAAGCTGGAGCAGTACGACTACGCCGGCGCGTCGGCGGTCGCCACGCTGATGCTGATGGCGTCCTTCGTGCTGCTTCTGATCCTGAACATTCTGCAAGCCTGGATGAGGTCGCGCCATGCTCGCTAGCAAGAGCGGTCAGCCCCCGGCGCTGGCCGATCGGAACTGGGTGCGCGGGTTGGCGGTCGCGACGGCGCTGGCCTTCCTGTTGCTGTTCCTGGTGCTGCCGCTGGTCTCCGTCTTCGTCGAAGCGCTGAGCCGCGGCGTGGACGCCTATTGGGACGCGCTGGTCGAACCCGACGCGGTGGCGGCCATCCGGCTGACGCTGATCGTCGCGGCCATCGCCGTGCCCATGAACCTGGTGTTCGGCATCACCGCGTCCTGGTGCATCGCCAAGTTCGACTTCCGCGGCAAGGACCTGCTGATCACGCTGATCGACCTGCCCTTTTCGGTGTCGCCGGTCATCTCCGGCATCATCTACGTGCTGATGTTCGGCCTGCACGGGGTGTTCGGGCCGTTCCTGAAGTCGCAAGGCATCCAGATCATCTTCGCGGTGCCGGGACTCGTGCTCGCCACCATCTTCGTCACCTTCCCCTTCGTCGCGCGCGAGCTGATCCCGCTGATGCAGGAGCAGGGCACGGAGGAGGAGGAGGCGGCGCTGGTGCTGGGCGCCAGCGGCTGGCAGACCTTCCGGCGGGTGACGCTGCCCAACATCAAGTGGGGCCTGATGTACGGCGTGCTGCTGTGCAACGCCCGCGCGATGGGCGAATTCGGCGCGGTGTCCGTCGTCTCCGGCCACATCCGGGGCGAGACCAACACGATGCCGCTGCACGTCGAGATTCTCTACAACGAATACAACTTCGTCGCCGCCTTCTCGGTGGCCTCGGTGCTGGCCATGCTCGCCCTCGTCACGCTGGTGGCGAAGACGCTGCTGGAATGGCGCTTCGGGGCCGAGCTGGCCGCGACCCGTCATTGAGGCGATCCACGACCATGGCGATCCAGATTTCCGGTATCACCAAGCAGTTCGGGCATTACACCGCGCTCGACTCGGTGGATCTCGACGTGCGTTCGGGCGAACTGCTGGCCCTGCTCGGGCCGTCGGGCTCGGGCAAGACGACGCTGCTGCGCATCATGGCGGGGCTGGAGCACGCCGACAGCGGCAGCCTCCAACTCCACGGCGAAGAGGCGCTGGGCCTGTCCCCGCGCGAGCGTCAGGTGGGCTTCGTCTTCCAGCACTACGCCCTGTTCCGGCACATGACGGTGTTCGATAACGTCGCCTTCGGCCTGAACGTTCGCCCGCGCGCGCAGCGCTTCGGCCGGGCGGAGATCAAGCGGCGGGTGATGGAGCTGCTGGAGCTGGTCCAACTCGCCCACTTCGCCGACCGCTACCCGGCGCAGCTCTCCGGCGGCCAGCGGCAGCGCGTGGCGCTGGCCCGCGCGCTGGCCATCGAGCCGAAGGTCCTGCTGCTGGACGAGCCGTTCGGCGCGCTCGACGCCAAGGTCCGCAAGGAACTGCGGCGCTGGCTGCGCAAGCTGCACGACGACATCCACATCACCTCCGTCTTCGTGACCCACGACCAGGAGGAGGCGCTGGAGCTGGCCGACCGTGTCGTGGTGATGAGCCAGGGCCGCATCGAGCAGGTGGGCAGCCCGGCCGAGGTCTATGACCACCCGGCCTCCGCCTTCGTGTACGAGTTCCTGGGGCAGGTGAACCGCTTCGACTGCACGGTGAACGACGGCGTGGCGCGCACCGCCAACGGCGCCCTGTCGATCCCGACCGACGGCGGAGTCCAGGGGCCGGCCATCGCCTATGTGCGCCCGCACGACCTGGGGCTGAGCCCCTGCACGGGCGGCCCCGGCCGCGTCTCCGGCATCCACGTCGTCGGCCCGGACGCGCGGATCGAGGTCGATCTGGCCGGCCTGACGCTGGAAGCGGAAATGGACCGCGAGCGCCTGTCCGTCCTCGGCCTCCGCCCCGGCGACGGCTGCGCCGTCCACATCGACCGCGCGCGGGTCTTCCCGAGGCGGTAAAGGGCACTCACCCCCGCACGACCCTTCTCACCCCCTCCCGGAAGGCCGTGGCGCCGCCGTTCGCCGGATGGCGCACGGCGGGGACGGTGGAGCCGAGCGCGGACATGGTGAGGGTTGACAAGCGCCGCCGGGCGGTCTCGCCGACGGCGACCACCGTCCGGCCCGGGAACAGCGCCAGGAAGCGGTCCAACAGGTCGGCCTGCTCCTCCACCTCCTGGTCGGTCGGGGTGCGGTTGGTCAGCGGCTCGTCCGACCGGTGCGGATGGAAGGCGAAGCTGTTCCACAGCACGAAGCGGTCCGCCGCGAGGCCCAGCCCCAACAGGGTCGTCCACACGATGGTCGCGGTCGGCTCGCAGAAGCCGCCCGCGCGCTCGGCGGTGTTGCGGGCGATGGATTCGGCGCTGGTGCGGCGCTTCGGGCCGGCGAAGACCAGATCGGGCGGCACGCCCGGCTTGGCGCCCAGCAGCGTGCGCTCGCAGGTCATGGGCACGCCGCTGAAGCGGGCGCCCTGGTAGCCGACCGCCTCCGCGATCAGCACCAGCTCCGCCCGGTCGATCCGCGAGCCCAGATAGGCCTTCAGGTGGGCGCGCCGGACCTTCGGTGCGTCGGGGCCGCTGTCGACGCCGGGCGTCCAGTCGGTCCAGGGCCGGAAAACGCCGGGGCCGACGGTGCGGCGGCCGAGTGCGGTCAGGAAACTGTCCAAGGCGGTCACGATCGCTCCCGGTGCTGTGCGTTTTCGTTCTGATGGCGTCGGGGACTCTGCCCGGCGGGCTTAGTCACAATGACGATGGGCGGGACCCGTCCGATCCGGGGACTAATTCCGAAAGCTGAGCCGTAACGCCATTGCTTTTTGACCTCCCATGCTACGGACGTGTTGTCCATTCCGCATTGCACCGTAGGCAGGAGAAGGCGGATGGAGCACCCCGGACTGTCACAGGCCGCACGGCACGACGGAGTCCTGGTGGGGGCGAGGGTCGGGTCGCGGGCGTGGTTCCCGTCGCTGGCGTCGGCGCTGCCGCTGGCGATCACGCTGATCCTGCTGGTTTTGCCGCTGCTGCTGGTGGAGATGCCGCCGCTCCTCGACTACCCGAACCATCTGGCGCGGGTGGACGTGCTGCTGCACTACCGCACCGACCCGTTCCTGGGCGAACACTACACCGCCTCCCTGACGCCGGTGCCGAACCTGCTGATGGAAGCGGTCATGCTGCCGCTCGCCAGCCTCCTGCCGCTCTACGTGGCCGGGCGGCTGTATGTGGCGCTGACGGTGGTGCTGACGCTGGTCGGCGTGCTGATGCTGCATCGGACGCTGTTCCAGCGCTGGAGCCTGTGGCCGCTGTGCGGGGCGCTGTTCGTCTACAACGCCACGCTGATCGGCGGATTCATGAGCTTCACGCTGGGGATCGCCTTCCTGCTGATCGGCCTGTCCCTGTGGATCGGGCTGGAGGGCAGGAGATCGCAGCTTCCCGTTGGGGCGGCCTTCGCGCTGTTCCTCTATTTCTCGCACGCGATCGTGCTGGGCGCCTACGCGCTCTGCCTGTTCGGCGTGGAGGCGACCAAGTATGTCGGTGCCGGCCGAAAGCCCTTCACGGTCGCCAACATCGGGCGCGACGCCGCCCGCTTCGCCGCCCTGCTGATCCTGCCGGTTCTGCTGTTCGCCACCACGGTGGGGATGCAACTGCTCCATTCCGACGCGGCGGCGGTGGGCGCACACGACAAGTCGCCGCTGCTGATCGTGAAGGAGATCTACTGGCGCCTGAAGAAGCTGACGGAGCTGCGGCACTGGGGCTATCGCCTCAACGACATGCTGACGCCGACGCTGAACTACAACACGCTGCTGGACGCGGTGACGCTGCTTCTGGTCGTCGGCGGGGTGGTGCTGGCGGCGCTGACGCGGCGGCTGCGGGCGTCGAAGGCGATGATGCTCGTGGTGGGCATCTTCGTCGTCTGCTTTCTGGTGATCCCCGACCCCTTCTTCGGCACCTACTTCGTCTCCATCCGCTTCTGGATTCTGGCGGCGCTTTTGCTGGTCGCCGGCACGGACGTGCGCTTCGGCAGCCCGCGCGCGGCGGCGGTCTTCGCGGTGGCCTTCCTGGCCCTGCTCGGGGTCCGCACGGCGGTGCTGGTTTCCAACTGGTACGGCTATCAGGGCGACGTGGCCGACCTGCGCCGCGCCATGGAGCGGATCGAGCCGGGCAGCAGCGTGCTGATCGCCTGGGCCGGGCAGGAGGCGGGCTGCTGCAACACGCGCGAGTTCCTGCTGACGCAGCCGCCCTGGCGCCACTCGCTGGTAGCGCTGCCGAGCCTGATCCACCTGCCCTCGATCATCACGGTGGAGCGGCGCGCCTATGTGCCGACCCTGTTCAGCCACCCCGGCAAGCAGCCGCTGACCGTGACCAAGCCCTACCGTGACCGCTGCATGGCGATCTACGAAGGCGTGCCGGTGGACGTGCGCCTGCTGACCCGGCCGGAGGAGGCCACCCAGCGCGACCATGTGGAACCCTGCCCGCACTACATCGGCTGGCGCGAGAAGTACGACTATGTGCTGGTGATGTTCGCCAACACCTTCCACCAGTTCGGCCTGCGCCCGCCGCCGGGCGTGGAGGAGCGCTACCGGGGCGACGTCTTCGACCTGTGGAAGGTGGAACGGTGACTCAAGTCCCGTGACTCAGGCGGCGTTGTCGCGCCCCTCGGCGCCGGGCTGCTCGGCCAGCTCGGCGTAGCCGCGGTCGCGGACGTCCTTGAGGCTGCGATCCACGGCCTCCGCCTCCACGCCGGCGCTGCGCAGGACGAGGCTGGCCATCTGCAGGCTGGCCTCGATCGTTTCCGGCACCACGGCACTGGCGCCGGCCGTCTTCAGCGTGGCGCCCCGGTTCAGGTCATGGGCGCGGGCGACGATGGACAGGCTGGGCGCGGCCCGGCGAATCGATTCGACCGCGCGCTCTGCCGTCTCCGGCCGGTTGACGGTGATCACCGCGGTCCGCGCCCGCTCGATGCCTGCGGCGCGCAGCACCCCGACCTGACTGGAATCGCCGTAATAGACCGGCAACCCCTCGGCCCGCGCCTTGGCGACGCGCTGGGGGTCGAGGTCCAGCGCGACGAAGGGGATGCCGTGCGCGGTCAGCAGGCGGGCGATGGCCCGCCCGACCCGGCCATAGCCGGCGATCAGCACATGGCCCTTCATGTCGTTGGTCTCGATGCCGAAGGCCTCCGCGCCCAGCCGCGCCTCGATGGCCTGGGCCAGACGCTGGGCGACGGCGCCGATCAGCGGCGTCACCGCCATGCTGAGCGCCACGGAGGAGGACAGCAGCAGCCCCGTCTCAGGGTCCAGCACGGACAGGCCGGTCGCCTTGCCGATCAGCACGAAGGCGAACTCGCCGCCTTGCGAGAGCAGCAGCCCGACCCGCAGCGCCGTCGCCACACCCAGCCCCGACAGCCGGCATAGCGCGAACAGCAACACGCTCTTGCCGGCCAGCAACGCGGCGGTCAGCATCAGGATTTCGTCCATCCGCGCGCCCATGGCCGGAAGGTCCAGCGTCATCCCCACGGTCATGAAGAACAGGCCGAGCAGAAGGCCCCGGAACGGTTCGATGTCCGCCTCCACCTGATGGCGGAAGGCGGTGTCGGCCAGCAGCATGCCGGCGAGGAAGGCGCCCAGCGCCATCGACATGCCGGCCTCCGCCGTCAGCCAGCCGACCGCCAGCACCAGGAACAGGTTGGTGGCGGTGAAGACCTCCGGGCTGTTGGCCGAGGCGACGAACTGGTAGAGCGGACGCACCACGAAGCGCCCCAGCAGCATGATCACGCCGATGGCCCCGCCAGCTTTCACGGCGGCGAGCGCCAGCGCCTGCGGGATGCTCGTGTCTCCTCCCGCCAGCAGGGGCAGCAGCGTCAGCAGCGGCACCACCGCCAGATCCTGGAAGATCAGCACCGCCACGGAGATTCGGCCGAACCGCGCCACCGTCTCCCCGCGCTCCACCAGCAGCTTCAGCACCGTCGCGGTGGAGGAGAAGGCCAGCATGCCGCCGATCACCAGCGCCGCAGCCGCGCTCTCCCCCAGTGCGTAGGCCGCGCCGCCGATGGCCGCGCTGGTGAAGAAGACCTGCATCAGGCCAAGGCCGAAGATGTAGCGGCGCATCGCCCGCAGCCGCGACAGCGGCAACTCCAGCCCGATGGCGAACAGCAGGAACACGACCCCGAACTCCGACAGGATCTGGGGCATTTCCACGTCCACGACCGGCCCCGGCGTGTGGGGACCCAGCATCGCGCCCGCCACCAGATAGCCCAGCACCGCGGGAACGCACAGCGCCTGGAACAGCGGCACGACGACGATGGCGCTCAGCAGAAGGAACAGGATGTCGAGGAGAAGTCGGGGATCGTGCATGGCCGTGTGCGCCGCAAAAACAAGTCTAGGCTGTGGGGCGTCCTGTATGGGCCGGGACACCCGCCGCTGCAAGCATGGTGGCACACACATGGACGATTTGGCGGTTTGCGCCCGTGCGTTCAGGCCGCGGGTCCGGCCAGAAGGTCGTCGACGGCGGCCAGCAGCTCGTCGGTGTCGAAGGGCTTGAACAACAGCCTGTCGGCGCCGTGCATTTCGGAAAGCTTGAGCGAATAGGCGGCCGGGAAGTCGTCGCTGCCGCCGGACATGGCGATCACCGCCGGCCCACCACCCGCCAATGCGCCGCCATCCGCACGCAAGCGCCTGACCAGCTCCATGCCGTCCATGCCGGGCATCATCATGTCCACGACGACGAGGTCGAAGGGCGCCTTGGCGACCTCGGCAAGGCCGGAGGCCCCGTCCTGCGCCTCGACCACCGCGTGGCCGCGATTCTCCAGCGTCATGCGCAGCAGCGCCGTGACGGAAGGAACGTCGTCGATCACCAGAATCCGCGCCATCGACGCCCTTTCCCCATGAAGCCCGTCACGGTCCGCTCTGCGCCAGCCGGTCAATCCGCCGCCGCACCGGCCGGCCGGACCCGTTCGTCCTGCTCACCGTCCTCATCCGCGTCGCGGCTCCGCCCGCCCTGGCCGGCGGAGCGCTGAGCACGCCGCAGGAGAAGCGTGCGCAGAACCTGGTCGAGCCCGTCGGCCAGCGCGCCATGCTGCTGGTCGCTCAGGCTGGCGATGGCCGCCGCCAATTCGTTCAGCGGATCGTTGGCGAGGATGCCGTGGCCCCGCTCCGTCAGGATCAGGCTGACGGAGCGGCGGTCCCTCTCGCTGCGGTGCCGCTCCAGCAATCCCTTCTTCAGCAGCGCGGAAATGGTCTGGCTGGCCGTGCCCTTGGTCGTGCCGTGATGGCGCGCGAAGGCAACGACGCTGCGCGCGCTCGCGTTCGCCTGGGCGAAATAGCGCAAGGCCGCCCATTGGGCCGGGTTCAGCCCCTCGGTAAAGGCGAGGTTGGCCGTCGTCCGCAGCACTTGGGCCATCACCTCGGCGGTTGCGCGTGCGCGTGGGCGCATGCCGGACCCCTTTATGCCAGCAGGCACGCGGCACCCTTCCGATGGTTCGCCGCGTGATGTTTCAAAGGATAAAGCCCGCCGCCGAGCCTGTCCACCAATGCCCGTGCCTGCGTCAAAGGCCCAGGGAAGACTTATGTGCGGACGATCCGTGCCACGGCCGATCTGTGGCAAAAAGCGGACGGGGTGTTTTCCGCTGGATCGCCGGACGGCTCTCCCCTATATAGCGCCTCCCCGGCGGACACGGCCATCACGGCCGCTGATCGCGGGGCTCCTCGGGAAGGGAAGGGCAGGGGATTTCGGTGCGGCTTGGCCGCCTGGCACGAAAGTGCTTTCGGCGGTTTGGCGAAAGTCAAAACAAAGGGCTTGACGGCCTCTGACGAAAGCACTAAGTTGACCCTCTGCCGGCGCGACGATCGTTCGCGCTTCTCCGATCTTCCAGACCTTTGGGCGCAAAGCCACCGGATCACCGGAGGCAACGCTGTCGGGTCGGGCGGGGACTGGTTCTTGGACATCGTTAAACGTGAAATCGAGAAGGGATGCGCAGGCGGCGGTGTTTTGGCCGTTGGCCGCGGACCAGTTCTTCGGAAGGGGGATCGGCATCGCGGGTCGTCTGTAGAGCATCCTGGTCAAGCAGTAAGAGACTTCAGTTTCGAAAGCTTGGGTGAGGGCGCTTGAGGCG
>NZ_JBPXMQ020000027.1:39994-86197 GCF_053470405.2 Azospirillum mesophilum | reverse complement strand
ATAAGCACCCGTTTATCTGGGGGCGCCGACGGCGCCACCGGGCGTCAAAACAATTCGGGGTCGCCGCCCTCCCAAAGGTCGCCTTAATTTAGCGGATGCACCATTTAGGCTCAAACGGCCTCACTCGCCGGCTCTCAGCGGATGCCTGTGGCATCCGCCTGCCGCCAGCGGGAACAGAGTTCCCGCGATAGGCCGGGCTTCGGCCGCATGGGCGGCCGGGTCCGCCGTCGCGGTCCAAAGCGGATTGAAATCCGCTTCAATCACAACGGATCCCCACAACAGCGAAAAGGGCGGCGCTTTCGCGCCGCCCTCGTCGTTTCCACTCGCTTCCCGAGTCGGCTCAGCCCGATCAGGCGGCCAGTTCGAGGTGATGCAGCGGGTCGACCATGTGGTGGTCGTGGTGGCTGGCATCGTACAGGTGGGCGGTGGCGTCCACCGCGGCGGCCGCCGCGTGGTTCGTATGGGCCGCATGGGCGTCCGCAGCGTGCTGCTGGGCGTGCTGCGACACCACATGCTGCAGCAGTTCCGGCTGCACATCCGCGCTGAGCGTGGAGGCCGTCTTCGCCGCCGGGAAGAAGGTCTTGTCGGCGTTGACGACCAGCGTGCCGTTCCACCACATGCCCGACTGGCCCTTCACCACGTCGACACCGTCCAGCGCGCCCTTGTCGTAGGTGACGTTGGTGGCCGTCGGGGTGACCCCGTGACCGTTAATCGTCACCTTGTTCACGATCAGGTTGCGGTCCTGGCCGTTGATGGTGGCGTCGTTGTCGTACTGCACCTGCACCTTGTGGCCGGCGTCCAGCGTGGTGCTGGTGTTGAAGGTGAAGTCCTTCGCCGTGGTGCCGGCAAAGCCCTCACCGACCTTCTTGCCGTCGATCAGCAGGTTGAAGTGCGCGTTGGTGCCACCGGCCGGGTTGCCCTGGGCGTTGACCGTGACGCTCGACGAGCCGGTCGTCGGCGTCGTGGTGCCGCCGAAGTAGGACTTGTCGGCGCCGACCACCAGCGTGCCGTTCCACCACATGCCCGACTGGCCGGCGGAGACGTTCTGACCGTCCAGCGCGCCCTTGTCGTAGGTGACGTTGCCGTCGGTCGGGTTCACGGCGTGGCCGTTGATCGTCACCTTGTTGACGATCAGGTTGCGGTCCTGGCCGTTGACATAAGCGTCGTTGTCGTACTGCACCTGCACCTTGTGGGCGTCCTGGGTGACGCTGGTGGTGAAGGTGAAGTCCTTGGCCGTGGTGCCGGCGACGCCCTCACCGATCTTCTTGCCGTCGACCAGCAGGTTGAAGTGCGCGTTCGTGCCGCCGGCCGGGTTGCCCTGGGCGTTGACCGTGATGGTCGAGGTGCCCGTGCTGGTGGTCGGGGTCGTCGGCGTCGGGGCCGGCGGAGTCGTGGTGCCACCGGTCGAGGAGCCACCCGTCGAGGAGCCTGGGGCCGGCAGGGCCGGGTAGCTGTTGTCCCCGGTCGGGATGTAGCCGCGGACGTAGTCGATGTTCATGTGCGCCGGCCACTGGGTGCTGCCGTCCGGCAGGCCCGGCCAGTTGCCGCCAACCGCCAGGTTGGCCAGGATGTACATCGGCTTGTTGATGAAGTTGTCGACCGTGCGGGTGGCGGTGCCGTCAACGTACCAGGTGATCTTGCTGCCGGTCCACTCCAGGCCGTAGGTGTGCCATTGGGTGGTGTCGACGTTGTAGACCGTGGACTGGCCGTCGTTCGGGCCGCCATGCGGCGTCTGGTAGACGTGGCCGGCCTCGTCGCCCAGCTGCTCGAAGATGTCGATTTCCGGCGGCCAGCTCTTGTCGGTCGGCAGCAGCCAGAAGGCCGGCCACAGACCCTTGCCTTCCGGCATCTGGGCGCGCATCTCGAAATAGCCCGAGTTGGCGTGGAAGGTGTCGTAGGTGGTGATCATGCCCGAGGTGTAGGGCTGCCCCGTGTTGGCACCCGACGGCGTCGGCTTGGCGGTGATGGTCAGCACGCCGTTGTTGACGCTGAACGGGTCGCCGACAACGTTGTCGTCCATATAGGCCTGGACTTCGCCAGTCGAGCTGTTGGTGCGGGCACCCCAGGGGTAAGTCGTATCCCAGCCAGACTTGCCGTCATACTGCTTGAACGTGTTGAATTCGTCATCGAAGGCAAGCTTGTACTTGGAAAGATCGACAGCCATGATTTTACCTCAACTTACTGATTTTGCGCTTTTCGAGGACCCCGTGGGGGGGGGGTGTGCTCGTTCCGCAACATTCATATAAAATTTTCGGCGACGTTGTCCTATGACAAGAAGCGGTGCGGTCATAGGACAAAGGTTGGGCATTTCCCCGTATTCCGCCCCCTCATCGTGCAGCGCAGCAGCCCTTCGCCGACCGCCAGAAATCAAGAGATTGTAAGGGCTCCGCACCTGTTCCGGACTATTCACGGTGACGACTGGAACGATACCGGGCAAGGGTGTCCAATTCTTTTACACCGGCCCTGCAAAAAAGGGGGAGGCGGCGCAGGACCGGCGTTTGACTGCCGGCCTGCACCGCCTCCCCCATCGTCTGTCGCCGGCCGGTTCGGCCCGGCCGGCCTGATCGAGTCTCGTCGGGTCAGCTCCGCCCGTAGGTGTCCTCGATGCGGACGATGTCGTCCTCGCCGAGGTAGGAGCCGGACTGCACCTCGATCAAGTGCAGTGGCACCTTGCCGGGATTCTCCAGCCGGTGGACCGTGCCCATCGGCAGATAGACGGACTGGTTCTCGTAGACGAGCAGTTCTTCGTCGCCACGGGTGACCAGCGCGGTGCCCTGCACCACGACCCAATGCTCGGCGCGATGATAGTGCTTCTGCAGCGACAGGCGGGAACCGGGCGTGACCGTCAGGCACTTGACCTGGAAGCGCTCGCCCGCGTGGATGGACTGGAACGAGCCCCAGGGCCGGTGCACATGGCGGTGCGTCACCGGCTCCTTACGGCCGTCGCGGCGCAGGCGTTCGACCAGGGCCTTCACGTCCTGCACCTTGTCGCGCGCGGCGACCAGAACCGCGTCGGCGGTGCTGACCACCACCACGTCGTCCAGCCCGACCACGGCGGTCAGCTGCCCTTCCTCGCTGCGGACGTAGCAGTTGTGAGCGTCGTGCGTCGCCACGTCGCCCTGCAGCAGGTTTCCGTCGCCGTCCTTTTCCCCGACCTGCCACAGCGCGCCCCAGCCGCCGACATCGGCCCAGCCGATGTCGCAGGGCACCACGACGGCGTTGTCGGTCTGCTCCATGACCGCGTTGTCGATGGACACCGACGGCGCCCGCGCGAAGGCCTCCTCATCCAGGCGGAAGAAGTCCAGGTCGGCCTTGCCCTGCTCCAGCGCGGCGCGGGCGGCGCTCAGCACCGTGGGGGCGTGGCGCGCCAGTTCCTCGACCAGCGTGGCGGCCGGGAACAGGAAGATGCCGCTGTTCCACAGATGCTCGCCCTCCGCCACGTAGCGCTCCGCGACCGCTCGGTTCGGCTTCTCGACGAAGGCGGCGACACGGTGGACGCCCGGCGGGTCGGCGAAGGCGGAGCCGCGCCGGATGTAGCCGTATCCGGTTTCCGGCGCCGTCGGCGTGATGCCGAAGGTGACCAGATTCCCGGCCGCGGCCGCCGGGGCCGCGCGCTCCACCGCCTCGGCGAAAGCGCCCACGTCACGGATCAGGTGGTCGGCGGGAAGCACCAGGATCAGCGCGTCGGGCGCGGTCTCCAGCGCGCGCAGGGCCGCCACGGCGCAGGCCGCCGCCGTATTGCGGGCGAGGGGTTCCAGCACGATGGCCGAGGGCTTCACCCCGATCTCGCGCAGCTGCTCCGCGATCAGGAAGCGGTGCTCGTGGTTGCAGACGACGATGGGGGCGGCGTAGTGGACGCCCTCCGCCACGCGCAGCGCCGTGTCCTGCAACATCGTCTTGTCGGTGCAGAGCTTGAGCAGCTGCTTCGGGTACAGTTCGCGCGACATGGGCCAGAGCCGCACGCCGGCACCGCCCGACAACAACACGGGAATGATGCGCTTTTCCATTCGCCAGTCCCCTTAATTGGCCAACCGCTGTCGTTTCGAAGCTGTCGTTTCGAAAATGTCTGGATCTGTGTGTCGTCCGTTCATACCCGACCCGCGGCCTCGGGGCGGATGACGCAGGGGGCTTACCGCCGGTTTTGTTGGGGGACGTGCATCCCCCTCTCGATGAATCGATCGGCATAGCGCCATTTCGCCGCCGCGGCGCGACATCCGCGCCACACTCGGCGAACGGGCATGACTGCACCAGAGGGGGTTCAGCCTTTTTGTGGATTTGCAAGCGTCGCATTGCAGCACCACTCTCATTTTGCCTTTTGGTGCAGCGGCTTGCGGCGTGACCCGAAGTGCGGGTATCGCGCCCGGCCTCACCGCAAATGCTTATGCGCGCGCAACACACACTTGCAACCACACCGTCACGACGGCGATGGCACCGCCGTTTGGACAATGGTCGGTCAAAGGCCAGCGGAAGCTGTAGGCCAGCGGGAGTTATGGAATGCTCGATGAAGTGAAAGCCGCGCCGGTCACCACGTCGACCACGTCGACCAGAGGCGCCCGGATCAGAGCGGTCGAGCCGCGGGATTTCGACGCGATCTGCGATCTGGTCGGGCGGCATTTCGACCGGCTCACGCGCGACGAATGGCAAAGGCTGTTCAAGTACCAGTGGACCGGAAGCTCGTCCAACCACGGGCTGGTCATCGACGCCCAGGGCAGCATCGTCGGCTTCGTCGGGATGCTGTATTCCGACCGGATCATCGACGGGCGGGTCGAACGGTTCTGCAACCTGACCTCGCTCTGCGTGGACTCCGCCTACCGGGCGATGACGCCGCTGCTGATCATGGCGTCCGCGCGGCAGCGGGACACGACGATCACCTGCCTGACGCCCTGCCCGATCGTGTGCAAGATCATGGAAAAGGCCGGGCTGACCCTGCTCGACACCGAGCGGATGTTCATCCCGCCCGTCGCCAACCTGCGTGGGCTGGCGCGCGGCTTCCTGCGCTTCGAGACGGATCCCGCCCGCATCCGCCCGCAGCTCGACGAGGCGCAGCGCCAGATCCTCGACGACCATCTGCCCTACGGCTGCGTCCCGGTGCTGGCGCGGCGCGGCGACCGGCGCTGCCTGTTGATCGTCAAGCGGCGCAAGCGGTTCAACGTTCCGGTCTCCGAAATCCTCCACGCCAGCGATCCGGACTTCCTGTCCGACCACATCGAGGCGATCGGCTGGCGGCTGATGCCGCTGCAGAAGACGCTGCTGATCTCCTGCAGCCGCCGGCTGTTCGGCAAGGCCGTGCCCCTCGGCTACGGCCTGAAGCGGAAGGGCTTCTTCCGGTCCCGCACCGTGACGCGCGAGCACATCGACAACCTCTATTCCGAAATCGTCGTCCTGCCGATCTGATCCCCACCGCTCCCGCCCATCGCGCGCCCGGCGCCCCGCACAGGGACGCCGGGCGTCGGTGTTGTCCGTCAGGGCCGCAACGGCGCCTGGACGCCGGCGCAAAAAAGGCCTGCCGCACCATCGGGCGCGGCAGGCCTGGTTTGACGGAACGGGGCACCGTTCTTATCCGGTCAATTCTCGCTTCCGGCCGGCGAAGACCGTGTCGCGCAGCAGCGGCCGGTCGATCTTGCCGTTGGCGTTCTTGGGCAGCACGTCGAGCACGGCCCACTGCATGGGAATCATGTAGGAAGGAAGCCGGGCCGACAGGCGGGTGCGCAGTTCGGCCGGCGGTATGTCCACCCCGGCGTTCGGGACGTAGGCGCAGCAGATGGTCGCTCCCTCGAACTCCCCACGTTCGACGGCCACCACCGCGTATTCCTTCAGCCCCTCCACGATGCCCAGCGCCGCCTCGATCTCGCCCAGCTCGATCCGGTAGCCGCGGCTCTTCACCTGGGTGTCCGCCCGGCCGACGAAATGCACGATCCCGTCCGCGTCCATGCGGGCGAGATCCCCGGTGCGGTACATCAACCCGCCCGTTCCGCCATGCTCCGGAACGAAGGCCGCCGCGGTCTTCTCCGGGTCCTCCCAATAGCCCTCCGCAAGGCCGGCGCCGGCGATGAACAGATGGCCGATCTCGCCGGGAGGCGTCGGCTGCCCGTCGTCGGCCAGCACATACAGCCGCTCGCCCCCGCAAGGGACGCCGATGGGGACGGGCACGCCCGGATCTTCGGGGCAGCGCTCCACCGTGTGGTAGCTCGACGCAATGGTCGCCTCGGTCGGGCCGTAGAGGTTCGTGAAGCGGACGTGCGGCAGGCGCTTCATCCAATGGATGAGGATCGGCGTGGGCAGCACCTCCCCGCACCACAGGACGCGCTTCAGCGACGGGAAGTCGTCGGGCCGGACGGCGTTCATCCGTGCCATGTAGTTCAGCACCGACGGGACCGAGAACCACTGGGTCAGTTCGCGGTCGCGGATGAAGGCGGCCAGCCGGGCGGGCAGGACGATCAGGTCCTGCGGCACCGGATGGAGTTCGGCGCCGGTGGTGAGGGCCCCGAAGATGTCGAAGGTGGACAGGTCGAAATGCAGCGGCGCGTGCCCGGACAGGCGGTCATCCGCGGTGATGCCGAAATAGCCGACCGCCCAGTCCACGAAGGTGCAGACGCTGCTGTGCCGGATGACCACGCCCTTCGGCTGTCCGGTCGAGCCGGAGGTGAAGAGGATGTGCGCCCGCGGCTCCGGATCGCCGGAAAGGGAGAGCGGCGTGTCCGGCTGCGCGGCGGCGTCCGGCGCCCCCAGGGCGAAGGACAGCCCCGGGACCTCCGGTCTCTCGCGCCCGAGCCAGCCGAGCGTCGCCGCCTGCGCGGCCGGGCTGACCGCGACGATCTCCGCCAGAAGCGGGGCCGACGTGTCGGTCGCCAGGATGACGCGGGGTCGGCAGGCGTCGATGATGCGGGCAGCGCGCGCGACCGGATTCTGGATGTCCACCGGGACATACAGGCAGCGCGCGTTGAGGCAGCCGAGCATCGCCACGATGGCGTCCGGCGATTTTGGAAGCAGCAGGGCGACGCGATCGCCGTCGCGGCACCCGGCCTCGCGAAGCAGCCTCGCGATGCGGTTCGCCGCCCCTTGCAGGTCGGCGTACGAGACGCGCTCGTTCGCCGTTACCAGGGCGGTCCTGTGCGGATGGATGAGTGCGGTGTGTGCGACCTTTTCGTGCAGAAGCACGTTCATATGCGGATACCCTCCCGTGCCGAGGACCCGGCGGTTCGGCGCCGGGCCTTCCCGCGGTTGGTCGACGTCCAGTCCCGTTCCGTCCGCTTCCCTGCGGGTCCTACCCGACCCCGGCCTCGGCCGTGTTGCTCGTGCCGTAGTGAAGGCAGATGGCGTTCAGTGTCCGGAAATTGTTCGCGATGTTCTCATCGAGAACAATTTCCTGATCCAGCATTTCTTCCAGGAAGTAAATGAACTGAATGAATGAAAACGAGTCGAGGACTTGCGACTCGAAGAGATCTTCGTCGTCACGCACGACACGGGCTGCGGCGGTGTTCTTTTCGATCCAATTCCGCATCAGCTCGATATCGAGCTGGCTGTTACCACTCATTGCACTCCCCCCATCTGGGAACACTATGCCTGGATGCGATCCGCCACGAAGAAACTGCACGCTGACTTCGCGCGCCGAGGGGTGCGCCTGCGAACGAACACACCGTCCTTGCGCCGCGCCCATCACGTCCCGGGCTTCCATCCTCGGCTTATTATAGAAATCGTAGCAATACAACCACATACGATATTTTGTGCTGACACCTGTTGCTACCAAACAACCCCCTTGTGGTCAAGACGGTTCCTTAGCGATTATCCATTATCCTTCTCCCATTACTGACTATAGAGAGCAACGAATTAAGTAAAAGACCTTATTCAAAATGATTAAGCCACGATCCCCTCTTCTCTTTCGGCCGATCGGCCTTGGCAAGCGGCCGGACGGCGCTCCGCGCGCGGTCGGCCCGAACAGGGCACCCGTCCGCGCCAGGCGCTCCGCCCACGCGTCCAATCGCCCCATCACTCCGTTTTAAGCCAAATGATCCGGCCAATTTCCTTTGAACCACAGCCCGCAATATCTCCGCAACACTTACTAATTTGGGAGTATGGAGTTAATAACTACACGCTTTTTTCTTGTCTTGTTTTCCATTGACGGAAGCCGGGCGGTAAGATGCTATACCATCGATACAAGGCCTCGAAAGATGTAAAGCAAAGGACCGCCCCGAACACCGAGAAAATAACAGCGCAGTCACTCGTCCGAGACTCCGCCCAATACTGATGAACTCATCGGAACGAAGGGCCACATGGCCGGCGAAGAAGCCTTGGCGCCCTTATCAGGAGGAATTGTTCATGTTCTCGCACCGAGGCTCACTCCCGGCGCCGGAGGCTTTTGAACCACGCGGCGCGGGACTGCCGCGCGAGGTTCAGGACATCACCGTTCTCCTGTTCGACGAGATGCCGCTGACCCGCGAATGCCTGTCGGTCGGCATCACGCTCTGCGACCGCGGACTGCGCGTGCTGACCGCCGCGACACTGGCCGAAGCGACCGCGATCCTGCACGGCGGCGCGCCGCCGGACGTGGCGTTGTGCAACCTCTCCGGCTTGCCCCCCGGCGATGCGGCCTTCGCATCGAGGCTGCGGGGCTTGGCCGACGTCCTTGGGCGTGTGCCGCTGATCGTCTTTTCGGACCGCGACGATGCCGAAACCGTCCTGGCGGTCTTCCGGTTCGGGGCGCGCGGCCATGTCCCGACCAGCGTCGGCCTGTCCGTGGCGCTGGGAGCGTTGCGCCTCGTCGCCGCCGGCGGCACCTTCGTTTCAACCACCTTTCTGCACCGGATGATGCAGGAGCAGGTGGTGCTGCCGGAGCAGCCAGACGCCGTGAGGCCCCCGCTGCT
This sequence comes from Azospirillum mesophilum, assembly GCF_053470405.2. NCBI lineage: Bacteria > Pseudomonadati > Pseudomonadota > Alphaproteobacteria > Rhodospirillales > Azospirillaceae > Azospirillum > Azospirillum mesophilum. The sequence goes on along the minus strand of NZ_JBPXMQ020000027.1, from coordinate 77,336 downwards.
CACCGTCGACACCGGCCGGAACGGGCTGACGCCGCGCCAGCGTTCCGTGATGAAGTGCCTGCGCGAAGGGAAGCCGAACAAGGTCATCGCGCACGAACTCGGCATGCGGGAAAGCACGGTCAAGGTCCATGTGCGCAGCATCCTGAAAAAGCTTGGCGCGACCAACCGGACGCAAGCGGTCTATCGGACCCTGCAGGACGCAGAACAATGATTCGCCTGCATCAACGCTGAAGGCTCGGGATGACGGTGGCGCCCTGGTGAATTTGCCGGAGCGCCCCGATTACCGTGCTCAGCGGAGCCAATCCCGACACCACCCCCCGCAGACCGATGCGCACGCCGGCCCGAACCATGGCCCGGCCGGCCGCGTCCGACAGGACGGCAACCGGCGGATGGCCCGGTTCGGCGGCCAGCGCGCGGATCAGGCGGTTCGCCGATCCCCGGGACAGGCTAGCCCGCCCGATGCAGACCAGCACCACGTCCGGCCCCCGCAGCACCAAGGGCAGATTTGCCAGCACATCGGCGCTCCGCCAATGCGTCACCGCGAGATCGGATGCCTGCGCGTTCATCGCCATGGCGAGGCTTTCGCCGAACAGGACCCGGTCGTCGATCAGCAGGACGGCGATCCGCCCGGCGTCGCCCGGCGGATTCTGCGGACGCGCCGCCCCTCCGCCCCTGTTCCCGTCAGGCGCGGAGCAGGCCGGTGTGCCGCGATATCGAGCCGGCAGACCATAGCCATCCATATCGGTGATTCCGGATCCCTGCTGAGAGAATAGAACCAAGCCTCCACGGCCCACGGTTATGGCCCAGGTCATGGGCTCGGCGAAATTTATAGACCGTTTTTCTAGGCCTGTTACAGGCATCAATTTGGACTAAAGCATCTTTATTATGGAACGGCATGGTCGCGCCGCACAGTTTTCGGGCAGCGGTCGCGTGCGTGGCTGATGCCGATAGCCTACCCCCTCGGTGGGATGGACGGGATGGCTTGCACCGGCCTAGCATACGTCGGCGTGGATCCGGTCTCGCGTTCCCGCGAAGCGATCGGTTCATCGAGCGGAGGCGTCACGATGCGTGGTGAAGCCGGCCCCCTCTTCCGCAATCGGCCATCCGCCGACCGCCGCCGCTCCGTCCGCCGCGCGGCCTTCTTCGCCGCCGCCATGACGGCGGCGCTCCCGGCCCACGCGGCGACGGCCCACGCGGCGACGGCCCACGTGGCGACGGACGGTCCGGGCAGCCCCGGCTACGGGCGCCAGCTGGCCCAGGAAATCTGCGGGGAATGCCACCGTGTCTCGCGGGACCGGACGCCCAAGCCGCCGGCGATGGCGGAGGACACCGTCGCCCCGGACCTCACCGAACGGGTGCGCGACCCCGGCGTCACCGAAATGGCGCTGCGCAGCTACCTGCGGACATCCCACCCGGTCATGCCCAACATCCGCCTGACCGAGGAGGAGACCGACGACATCGTCGCCTACCTGATGAGCTTGAAAGGAGCCCCCCAATGAAAGCGGGACCCTTCGGGGCGGCGATGCTGCTGGCGCTGCTGCCCCTGGCCACGTCCGCCCTGGCCACGGCCGCCCTGACCACGGCCGCCCAGGCGGCGGACCCCGTGGCCGGCCGCCGCATCGCCGACCGCTGGTGCACCTCCTGCCATGTGGTGGAGAGCGGGTCCGGGCAGACCTCCGCCGGGCAAACCGGCACCCGCGGCACCGACGCCGTGCCGACGCTGGCGAGCATCGCGCGCGACCCGCGACGCGGGCCGGACTGGCTTCGGCAGTGGCTGACCTCGCCCCACCCCCCGATGCCGGACCTCAACCTGTCCCGCGCGGAGATCGACGACGTGATCGCCTACCTGCAAAGCCTCCCCCACTGACGCGCATAGGCGCTGACCCAAAAAATCCCCTCGCCCATCCCCGATGGGAGGAGGGAGGGGCCCGCCGAAGGCGGGAGGGTGAGGGCAAGGTTTTGCCGAGAACCCCTGGTCCACATTCCCTGGATTCTCGGGCAGGCCTTGCCCTCACCCTCCCACCGCTTCACGGTGGGTCCCTCCCTCTCCCGCCTCTCGCGCAAGCGAAGCTTGCGCTGACGGCGTCAGGCGAATGCCTTCGGCATTCGCTGAGAGCCGGAGGCGGGCGAGGGGGTGCGGGAGCGTCACTTCGGCAGCTTCACGATGTTGAACCAGTAGTTCTCCAGCCCGCTGACCACATTGAAGAACTCCTGCAGGTCCAGCGGCTTGGTGATGAAGCTGTTGGCGCCCAGCCGGTAGATCATCTCCACGTCGCGCTCGACATCGGAGGTGGTCAGCACGACCACGGGGATTCCCCGCAGGTCGGGGTCCTGTTTGATCGCCGCCAGCACCCCGCGCCCGTCCAGCCGCGGCATGTTGAGGTCGAGCAGGATGAGGTCCGGCCGCCGCGCCGCGGCGTAGCGCTCCCCTTCCCGCCGCAGGTAGGCCAGCGCCTCCACCCCGTCCACGGCGTGGTGCACGTCGCACAGGATGCGCCCTTCGCGGATGGCCCGCTTGGCAAGGCCGGCGTCGGCCGGGTCGTCCTCGACCAGCAGGATGTGGAAGGGCGCGTTCGGGACGATGCTCATGTCGTGAATCCCTGGCTGGACCCGGTGCCGACGGCCGGCAGGCATACGGAAAAGGTGCTGCCCCGGCCGGGTTCGGACGCGACGGCGATGCCGCCGCCGAGCCGTTCGGCCATCTTGCGGGCGATGGCCAGCCCCATGCCGGTCCCCGGATGATCCTCGCGGCCGTGCAGCCGGCGGAACACCTGGAAGATTTGCTCATGATAGCGCGGTTCGATCCCGATGCCATTGTCCTGGACCGTCAGCAGCTCGGCCGCCCCGTCGCGCCGCGCGCCCACATGGATCTCCGGCGGGCGGTCCGGGTGGCGGTATTCCAGCGCGTTGCCGATCAGCGCCGCGAAGATCTCCCGCAGGCGCCGCTCGTCGGCCATCACCGCGGGCAGCGGGTCGCGCGTGATCGTGGCCTCCGCCGCCTCCACCTTGGCCGCCAGCGCATCGAGCGCCTGGTCCAGGGCGTCGTCGGCCGGCACCGGCCGGTCCGGCAGCGGGATGGCGTTCTCGGCGATGAAGATCTGCACGTCGCGCAGCAGCGCCTTCAGCCGCCGCGCGCCCTCCACCACCTGGGCCAGCAGGGCGGAGCGTTCCTCGTCCAGGCTGGCGCCGATCTCCCGTTGCAGCAGCTGGGCGTAGCTGCCCATCGCGCGGACCGGCTCCTGGAGGTCGTGGGCGGCGGCGAAGGCGAACTGCTCCAGTTCCCGCTGGGCGAGCGCCAACTGGTCGGCCTTGCGGTCGGCGTCGCGGCGGGCGAGGTCCAGTTCGGCGGTGCGCTGCTCAACCAGCCGCTCCAGCGTCGCGCGCCGTTCCGTCAGCAGCAGAATGATGGTGATCACCAGCAGCCCGACGCCCAGAAAGGCCACAGCCACCGGCACGCGGTCGGCACGGTCGCGCGCCGCCGCCTTCCACCCCTCGGCCGGTGCCACCGCCAGTTCCCAGTCGCCGTCCGGGACGTGGATGCGCTGAAGGATCGGGTCCATGCCGAACACCGCCCCGTTGCCGGCGAAGACCTGCCCGTTGGTCCGCCGCACCGCGTAGACGTAGCGCGCCTCCAGCGCCGTCAGGTTCGCCTCCTCCAGGATCGGCGGCAGGTCGAACACCGCGCCGACGGCGCCCCAGAGCCCCTGCCCGTCCAGCATGATCCCCTGGCGGGCGATCACCCCGACGCCGCCCTGAAGCAGCTCCAGCGGCCCATGGGTCGCCACGTCGCGGGTCGCGATGGAGCGGCGCACGGTCTCGGGGAAGCCGGGGCGCGGGTCCTTGAGCAGGTCGTTGCCCATCACCCGCTCGTTCCCGGCCACCGGGTTGACCATGCGGACCACGAAGCCGGGGGCTGCGGAGATGTTGCGGATGCCGGGCATGGACGCGCGCAGCGCGTCGGCGAAGGGCGCGAATTCCTCGTCCAGGTCGCCCTTGTTCACCTCCACCGTCACGAAGGCGGCGAGCCCCCGCACCAGGGCCAGCCGCTTGGCGAGCGCGCTTCCCAGGCTGCTGGCGTAGGAGGTGACGGTCATGGTGGTCCCGGCGCGGACCTCGGCCAGGGCGGAGCGCAGGCGCATGCCGTCGACCCAGGCCCAGGCGCCGGCCAGCAGCAGCACGCTGGTCACGATCGCGCCGGCGGTGACCGGCCGGCAGAACCGGCTTCTGCTCTTCGGGGCGGGACCGGTCATGCGTCGCCGCCTGTCCGGCGCGGCAGGACGACGTGGAAGGTGCTTCCCCGCTCCGGTTCGGACTCGACCCAGACGCGGCCGCCGTGATGCTCGACGATCTTCTTGCAGACGGCCAGCCCGACGCCGGTGCCGTCATACTGGTCGCGGCTGTGCAGGCGTTGGAAGATGCCGAAGATGCGATCGAAATGCTCCGGCGCGATGCCGATGCCGTTGTCCGCGACGGTGAAGTGCCAGCCCTCCTCCTCGGCGGCGCAGGCCACGCGGACGACCGGCGGGCGGTCGGCGGCCCGGTACTTCACGGCGTTGCCGATCAGGTTCTGGAACAGCCGCACCAGCTCGTTGTCGTCGCCCCACAGCGCCGGCAGGTCCGGCGCGACCGTCACCGTGGCCTGGGCCTCGGCGATGGCCGCCTCCAGATTGTCGCGCGCGGCGGCGAGGATGTCGGACGCCGCGTGCAGCGCGAAGGGCCGGGTCTTGCGCCCCACCCGGCTGTATTCCAGCAGGTCGACGATCAGCCGGTCCATGCGCTGCGCGCCCTGCCGGGCGAACTCCATATACTCGTTGGTTTCCTCGTCGAGCGTGCCGTCCAGATCCTTCTGCAGCAGCGCCAGATAGCTGTTGATGGTGCGCAGGGGCTGGCGCAGGTCGTGGGAGGCGACGTAGGCGAAGGCCTCCAGCTCGGCGTTGGAGCGTTCCAGTTCCGCCGTCTTGCCGCGCAGCGCCGCTTCGGCCTGCCGCCGCTCCGTGATGTCGTGGACGAGCGACAGCAGCAGCGTCCGCCCGTTGACCTCGATGGGGCTGGAATAGACCTCCACGTCGCGAACCTCGCCGGAGGCGAGGCGGTGGCGGAACAGGAAATGGGTGCGCTGCTCGTGGCTTGCCCGCTCCAGCTCCCGCTTCACCTCGTCGGACGACAGGACGTTCACGTCGGAGATGCGCATGGTGCGCAGCGTGTCGAGCGGATAGCCGTAGAAGGCCGCCGCCGCCGGGTTCGCGTCGACGATCCAGCCCTCCACCGGGTCGACCAGCATCTTGACGGCGGAATTGGCGACGAAGATGCGCTCGAACAGCTCCTGCCGCTCGCGCAATGCCTGCTCGGCCTTCTTGCGCTCGGTGATGTTGATCATGGCGCCGACGATGCCGGCCGGCGTGCCGGCGGCGTCGACGAACACGGCCTTGGAGAATTCGATGTCGAGATCAACGCCGTCGGCCCCGCGCGCCCGCGTCTCGTACACCTGGTTGTGCGGTGCGGCCAGCAGTGCCCGGTCGGCCTCCTCGTAGGCGCGGGCGGCTTCGGGCCGGGCGATGTCGAACACCGTCTTGCCGCGCAGGTGCTTGCGGTCCATGCCGACCCACCGCTCGAACGCGGCGTTCGCGTCGATGTAGCGGCACTGGCTGTCCTTGACGAAGATCGGGATGGGCACGGTGTCGATCAGCACGCGCTGGAACTTCAGGCTGCCTTCCAGCGCCTTTTCCATGGCCTTGCGTTCGGTGACGTCCTCCACCACCCAGACGATGCCGAGCGAGGAGTCGTCCATGGACACGCGCTGCCCGACGATCCGCGCCCAGAAGGCCGTCCCGTCGCCGCGGCACATGCGGACCTCTTCCCGGACCAGACCGCCCCGGTTCATCACCGTGTAGAGCCGCCGGCCGATCTCCTCGAACATCTCGTCGTCCTCGTAGAGGACGCGCGTGGTGGCGCCGACCAACTCCTCCGCGCCGCGCCGGACGATCTGCTCCATCTTGGGGTTGACGATCTGCATCCGCCGGTCCGTCCCGACGATGGCGATGCCGAGCGGCGCGCTGTCCAGGATGGCGGTCAGCCGGGCGGCGGAGGTGCGCACCGCCTCTTCGGCCTGCTTCAGCCGGGTGATGTCGGTGTGCGTGCCGACGACGCGCAGGGGCGCGCCGTCCGGCCTGCGCGTCACCACGACGCCGCGGTCGAGGATCCATTTGTAGCGCCCGTCCTTGCAGAGGACGCGGTGCTCGTTGGCGTAGTAGGGGGTCTCGCCCGACAGATGGCGGCTCAGGTCGGCCTGGATGGCGCCCCGGTCTTCGGGATGGACCCGTCGCTCCCATTCGTCCAGCCGGTTCGACAGCTCATCCTCGCGGAAGCCCAGCATGCTCTTCCAGCCGCGGGAAAAGAAGACCTCGTCGGTCTCGGCGTTCCAGTCCCAGACGCCGTCGCCGACGGCCTCCAACGCCAGCCGCCAGCGCTCCTCGGTGTCGGACAGCAGGCGCTGCGTCGCCTCCAGCCGCCGGGTGTGGAGCAGGTGCATCCGGATCAGCCAGGCGATCAGCAGCAGCGCGCCCAGACCGGCGGCGCCAACGACGGCGGTCGCCGTCAGGACGGTCTGTTTGCGCTCCTCGAAGGGCGCCAGCGCTTCCTCCACGCCGAGCGCCACGATGGCGATCAGCGGATAATCCTTCAAGCGCCGGTAGGCGACGATGCGCAGGATCCCGTCGATCTCGCTTTGCAGGTACACGATTCCGGAAGGCGGCCGGGCCGGATCGAGATAGGGGCGGTCCACCAGATAGGCCCCGACGCCCAGCTTCGGCGCCTCGACCGCGGAGGCGCGTGCGCGCACCACCCGGTCCATGCCGACCAGCATGATCGACCCCTGCACGCCCAGGTCGTTGGTCCCGTAGAAGCCGGTGATGTCGCCGGGCTGGACGGACAGCACCATGACGCCGTCGAAGGAGCCGTCGGGCTTGCTGATCCGCCGCGTGAACTGGATCGACCATTTGCCGGACACCCGGCCGAGGACCGGCTTTCCGATGAACAGCGCGTCGTCCGCCGAGCGCTTGTGCACCTGGAAATGCTCGCGGTCGCTGAGGTCGACGCGGTCCCGCTGAAGGGTCAGGTTGGAAAAGCGCAGGACGCCATCGGCGTCGGTGGCGCTGATCTGGAAGGCCAGATCGGCGTACAGCGTCTTCTGCCAGTTCTCCGCCCGCGCCAGGAAGCTGCCGGGATGCGCGGTGTACTCGTCGCGCATGTGAACCAGCGCCTGGTCGACGCGGCGCACGGTCTGCCGGATGTTCTCCTCGAAAGCGCGCGCGAGATTGGCGGCGTCCGCCTCCTTCGCCCGCACGATCTCCGCGCGCTCCCGCTCCAGGCTGTCGGCGGTCAGCCAGACGCCGGCGGCGATCAGCGCACCCCCCAGCAGGACGATCAGGACCGGCAGGGCGGCCAGCACGCATTCCCATCGGCGCCGTTCCATTCGGCCCAAGCAGGCGGATGCGGGCTGGGTTGTGGAGGAGCCTGCATCAGGCTCTCCATCATCGGATTCGACTGTCTGCGCGCGTGTCATGGCGTCATAACTCCTGCGGCGCGACCGAAGGCGCCGGCGCGATCAGGCCGAAACGGCTAGGGCTTCGCCGGCGGACACCAGCTGGTCGTGAACGGCCGACGCCGGCTGGACACGGCCGGCCGACGCCGGTTCCGGGGCGGCGGCGACCACGCGGTTGCGGCCGCCGTCCTTCGCCTCGTACAGGGCGTGGTCGGCGCGCCCCAGGGCGCGGTCGATGGTCCCGTCCTCCTCAAGGCAGGCGGCGACGCCGATGCTGACGGTCATGCGGATGGTGCCGTCGCCCACCCGCACGTCCATCTCGCCCAGCCGCTGGCGCAACCGCTCGGCCACGTCCACCGCCTCCGCCAGGCCGGTTTCGGGAAGCACCACCGCGAACTCCTCGCCGCCCAGACGCCCCAGATGGTCGGTCTCGCGCAGCGTGTTCCGGCACAGCTCCGCCAGGCGGCACAGCGCCTCGTCGCCGGCGGCGTGGCCATAGGTGTCGTTGATCGCCTTGAAATGGTCGATGTCCAGCATCAGCACGGACACCGGCCGCCCATAGCGGCGCAGGCGCGACAGCTCGCCCTCCGCCAGTTCCAGGAAGCGGCGGCGGTTCCACAGGGCGGTCAGCGGGTCGGTGGTGGCCATGCGGCGCAACTCCGCCTCGACCCGCTTGCGCTCGGAGATGTCGCGCACCACGGCGGTGTAGAGCATGCCGTGCGGGTGCTGGAGCTTGGCGATGGACACCTCCGCCGGAAACTCGCGCCCGTCGAAGGTCAGGCCGGTCACCTCGTTGCGTTCCGACATGGCGCGGGTCGAGACGGCCGACCCGGAGAAGCCGGCGATGGCCGACGCGTGGCTCGGCCGCATGCGCTCCGGAATCAGCAGCGACAGCGGGCGGCCGACGATCTGCTCCGCCGAATAGCCGAACAGCCGTTCGGCGGCGGGGTTGAACAGGGTGACGTTCAGGTTCTCGTCGGTGGTCAGGATGGCGTCCTGGGCCAGTTCGATGATGCCGGCCAGCCGCTCCTCCGACAGGCGCAGCTGCTCCTCCAGGCGCTTGCGGGCGATGGCGTGCTGGACGGCGCGCCAGACCAGGGCGCCGTCCGCCTGCCCCTTGACCAGATAGTCCTGCGTGCCCGCGGCCAGCGCCTGGAGCGCGAAGTCCTCGTCGTCCAGCCCGGTCAGCACCACCAGCGGCAGCGACGGCACGTCGCCGCGCATGCGCCGCACCGTGTCGAAACCGAAGCTGTCCGGCAGCGACAGGTCGAGCAGCACGACGTCGCAGGCGTTGCGCCGCAGGAAGGCGCGCGCCTCCTGCAACGACGTCGCGCGGGTCAGGGTGAAGCGGCGGGCGTAGGGGCGCAGGGCGCGGATGACCAGCCCCGCGTCCGCGTCGTCGTCCTCCACCAGAAGGATAGCGGTGGTAGCGGTAACACCCGCTTCGGATGCCGTTCCGTTCGCCGCCGCGGTTCCGGTCGGCCCGGTTGCGGTCGGTAAATGCACGTCCATGACCCGGTCCTCCTTCAGCGCGGCAGGCGAACGACACGGAACCAGTATTCCTCGACGCTGCGGATGGCGTCGAAGAAGGCGTCCATGTCCATGGGTTTGGTGATGAAGCTGTTGGCGCCCAGCAGATAGCTGGCGTTGACGTCCCGGTCCACGTCGGAGGTGGTCAGGATGACCACGGGGATGGTCTTCAGCTCCGGATCGCTTTTCATCGCCTCCAGCACGCCGCGCCCGTCCAGCCGCGGCATGTTGAGGTCGAGCAGGACGAGGTCCGGCCGCGGCGCCCCCGCGAAGTCCCCTTCCCGGCGCAGGAAGGCCAGCGCCTCCACCCCGTCGCGGACGTGGCTGACGCGGCACACGATCTTGCCGTCCTTCAGCGCGCGCTTGGCCAGCCCAGCGTCGGCGGGATCGTCTTCCACGAGCAGGATTTCAAAGTCGACGGCGGCGTCGGATTTCGCGGGGGTTTTCGCGGGCTGGCTCATGACGGGCCTCGAAGGCGGGTGTGGGGAAGGACGACGGAGAAGGTGCTGCCGATGCCCGGGGTGGATTCCACGGTGATGTGGCCGCCCATCCGCTCGGCCATCTTGCGGGCGATGGCCAGGCCCATGCCCGTTCCGGGATGCTCCCCACGGGAATGGAGGCGGCGGAAGACCTCGAAGATCTGCTCGCGGTACTGCGGTTCGATGCCGATGCCGTTGTCGCGCACGTCGATCACGTCCTGGTTGCCCAGGCGGCGGTGGCCGACGACGATTTCGGCGGCGCGGTAGGGGTGGCGGTATTCGATGGCGTTGCCGATCAGCACGACGAAGATCTCGCGCAGCCGCCGTTCGTCCGCCATGACCGCCGGCAGATCCTCCGCCGTCACGACGGCGCCGGTTTCGCCGATGCGCTTGCCGAGGGTGGTCAGGGCGCCGGACAGGGCCGCGTCCACCAGCGTCGGCTTGATGTCCAGCGGGACACGGTCCTCGGCCAGGAAGAGCTGCACGTCGCGCAGCAGCGCCTTCAGGCGCGAGGCGCCGTCCACGATCTGGCGGATGAACTCCGCACCCTCCTCGTCCACGCGGCCCTCAAGATGGCGCTCCAGAAGCTGCGTGTAGCTGGCGATGGCGCGCAACGGTTCCTGAAGGTCGTGGGCGGTGACGTAGGCGAAGCGCTCCAGCTCCCGGTTCAGGGTGTCAAGTTCGCCGGTGCGCCGCACGACCAGCCGTTCCAGCGTCAGACGCCGGCTCAGCATCAGGTAGGCGAGCGCCTCGGTCATCAGCGCCAGCAGGGCGAAGGCGACCAGGAAGGCGGTGTAGGCGGGGTTGGCGTGGGCCGCCGCCAGCCAGCCGTTGCGCGGCGCCAGCGAGAATTCCCAGGTCCCGTCGGTGAGCTCGATGCTCTCGACGATGGGGCTGTGCCGGCGCACCGACACGTCGCCGGCCACCACCTCCCCGTTTTCCGCGCGCAGCAGGAAGCCGAGATCAACGGCGATGGCGTCCAGCCGTCCCTCGTCCAGGATGGGGTTCAGGTCGAAGACCATGCCCACCGCGCCCCAGGGCTTGTCGCCGCCAGGGACGATCTGGCGCGCGATCAGCCCCCGGCCGCCCTGGATCAGGTCGATCGGCCCATGCACGGTCACGTCGCCGGAGACCAGCGCCCGCTGCACCGTCTCCGCGAAGCCCGGACGGCCATCGGACAGCAGCGCGTTGCCCAGCACCCGCTGGTTGCCCTCGACCGGATGGATGTAGCCGACCACGAAGCCCGGTGCCGCGGAGATGTTGCGCACACCGGGGATCGAGCGGCGCAGCCCCTCGGCAAAGGCGGCGAAGCGCGCGTCGAGCGTGCCGGCCTTCGCCTCCACGTCCACGAAGGCCGTCAGGCCGCGCACCAGGGCCAGCCGCTCGTTCAGGGCGCCGGACAGCGCGCTGGCGATGCCGACGGCGGTGACGGCGGTCGAGGCGCGGTGCTCCGCCACCAGATAGCGCAGATAGACGTCGTCCGCCCAGACGAAGCCGACGGCGAGCAGAACGGTGACGACGATCTGCCCCGCGATCAGCATCCCGTAGCGGCGCAGGGGTGCCGCCGCACGCCCAAGGAGCGGGGTCATTCCGCACCTCCCTCCGGCGAGGTCCCGAAATCCCGAACCGGCAACTCCCGGATTGGCAGCGTGAAGCGGAAGGCGCTGCCCTCGCCGGGCACCGATTCGACCCAGATGGTTCCGCCGTGGTGTTCGACGATCTTCTTGCAGACGGCGAGGCCGACGCCGGTGCCCTCATACTCGTCGCGGCGGTGCAGGCGCTGGAAGATGCCGAACACGCGCTCCAGATTCTCGGGCGCGATGCCGATGCCGTTGTCGCGCACGTCGAAGACCCAGCGCCCGTCCTCCCGCGCGCAGGCCACCCGGACCACGGGGGCGCGCTCCGGCGTGCGGTACTTGACGGCGTTGCCGACCAGATTCTGGAACAGCCGCACCAGCTCGTTCTCGTCGCCGGCCACGCTGGGCAGCGGGCCGTCCACATGGACCGACGCCGACGCCTCCTCCACCGCGACCTGGAGGTTCAGCAGCGCCGTGTCGACCGCCACGCCCAGGTCCACCGGCCGGAAGCTCTTGGCCTTGCGCCCGACCCGCGAATATTCCAGCAGGTCGACGATCAGCCGGTCCATGCGCTGCGCCCCGTCGCGGGCGAAGCCGATGAACTCGGACGTCTCCTCGTCCAGCGAGCCGGCCAGCGCGCGTTCCAGCAGGGCGAGGTAGCTGTTGATGACGCGCAGCGGCTGCCGCAGGTCGTGGGAGGCGACGTAGGCGAAGGCCTCCAGCTCGGCGTTGGAGCGTTCCAGCTCCGCCGTCTTGTGGCGCAGTCCCTCCTCCGCCCGGCGGCGTTCGGTGATGTCGTGGACGAGCGACAGCAGCAGGCGCCGCCCGTTCACCCGCACCGGGCTGCAATAGACCTCCACGTCCCGGATGTCGCCGGAGGCGAGGCGATGGCGGCTCAGCACCGTCTGGGCGCTCTCGTGCCGCGCCCAGCTCGTGTCCGGCACGGCGCCGCCATCCGGCCCCCCATCCGGCGGCACGCTGATCTCGTCCAGCCGCAGGCGGCCCAGCGTGTCGAGCGCGTGGCCGTAGAAGGCGGCCGCCGCCGGGTTGGCGTCCACGATGCAGCCGCTGGCCGGGTCGATCAGCAGCTTCACCGCCCGGCTGGCGACGAAGATCTGCTCGAACAGGGCGTGGCGCTCCAGCAGGGCCTGCTCCGCCCGCTTGCGCTCGCTGATGTCCACCATGGCGCCGACGATGCCCGCCGGCTTGTCGCCGCTGCGGCAGTAGACCGCCTTGGACACCATGACGTCGCGCAGGGAGCCGTCGGCGCAGCGGATCTGCGATTCGAAGCTCTGCGTCCGCCCGCTGGACAGCAGTTCGCGGTTCGCCGCCTCGTCCTGCTCGGCCAGACCGCCGGGGGCGAGGTCGGCCAGCATCTCGCCGAACAGCGCCTGCCGGTCCAGCCCCAGCCACTCCTCCAGCGCCGCGTTGGCGTCGGTGAAGAAGCCGGACACGTCCTGGATGAAGATCGGCACCGGCACCGTGTCGAGCAGCACCCGCTGGAAGGCAATGCGGTCGTTGAGCGTCTGTTCGGCGCGGCGGCGGACGGTCACGTCCTCCACGATCCACACGAAGCCGAGCGACGCGTCGTCCTGGCGGATCTGGCGGCCGATGATGCGGCACCACACCTCGCCCCCGTCGGCGCGGCGCATGGGGATGGTGTCGGCGAAGGTGTCGCCCTGGCGCATCGCCGGATAGGCGCGCCGACCGATGTCGGCGAAGACCGCGTCGTCGCCGTAGATGACGCGCGTGCTGGCGCCGACCATGGCCTCCATGGGCCGCTGGAAGATGTCGGCCATGGCGTCGTTGGCGCGCTGGATGCACCGGTCGCCGTCCACGATGAAGATGCCGACCGGCGCGTTGGCCAGGATGGCGTCGAGTCGCGCGCGGGAATCGGCCAGTTCCGCGTCCGCCGCCTTGCGCGCGGTGATGTCGGCGTGCGTGCCGACCATGCGCAGCCCGCGGCCCTCCCCGTCGCGCTCGACCACCCGGCCGCGCGTGAGGATCCACACCCAGGAGCCGTCCTTGGCGCGCAGCCGGTATTCGCAGCCGTAGCCCGGCGTCCGTCCGTCCAGATGGTCGTTCAGCGCCTTCTGGACCTTCTCGCGGTCGTCGGGGTGAAGGTTGTCTTCCCAGAAGCCGAAGTCGTGCGGGACCTCGCCGGGCTCGTAGCCCAGCATCGATTGCCAGCGCGGGCTGAAGTAGGTCTCCCCGGTCAGGACGTTCCAGTCCCACAGCCCGTGCTGGCTGGCGTCCAGCGCCATCTGCAGGCGTTCCTCGCTGGCCTGGAGGTCGCGCTGCAGGCGCATCCGCTCCGTCACGTCGTGCTGGATCGCCAGCAGCGCCGGCTTCCCCGTCGCCGGGTCGGAGACGGCGCGCAGGGCCATTTCGTGCCAGCGCTCGCCATGGCCGGTCAGCGCGCGGACGACCGTCGTGTGCTCCTTGCTGTCGGCCAGGACCCGGCGCGACGCCAGCGCCTGGGCCGGGTCGGCGAAGCTGGCCATGAAGCGGTCGGGCTCGCCCGGCAACGGCGCGTCGAAGGCGACCTGGGCGGCGGGGTTGCGCATCAGCACCGCGCCGTCGGTCCGGTAGAGCGACACCATCTCCGGCGAGTGGCGCAGCGCCTCCATGCAGCGCTGCTCGGTCTGTTCGGCGTCGGAGCGCGGCACGACGCGCCCCTCCACCAGCAGGACCGTCCGCCCCTCGTGGGGCCAGCCGGAGCACAGGCAGTCCACCGTCACCGGCCGGCCGTTCGGGTAGAAGGTCCACTGCTCGCCGACCGTCTCGCCGCGCGCGAAGGCCTCCCGGCAGAGATTCAGGCGCGTGCGCGACGCGTCCGACAGCGACGCCGCGAAGTCGCGCGCCAGCAGCGACGGCATGTCCGCCGCCCCCCACAGTTCGCACGCGCTGCGGTTGGCCCACAGCATGCGGCAGGCGTCGGGGTCGAACAGCCACACCGGCGACCGCAGGGCATCCAGCGTCACCAGCGCCGCGAGGCCTTCACCCTGCGGCGCGATCAGGTTCGCGGCGTTCGTCCGTCCGGTATTCGTTGGAGATCCCAAAGATCCTGATGCCTTCCTATACAGATCAGACACTCAACAAACAGGTTCAGCGCCAGAAGTCCGTTTAGAAATCCCCCTTCAACTCAACCTGTCCATTGACAAATTGTCACAGCTATAACTCTGGGTGGACGTTGATCGAGCAACCTCTAGTGATGGACACAGCCACAACCATAAAATTTCCGGTTTGGTGGGTTTCCGGTCTTGCCCGCTCTACGAACGGGAAAGAAAGCATCCCGCCGTGGGCAAAAAGAAAAGGCGCGGCCGATCCTGTCGGCCGCGCCCTCATTGCATCGGTGTTTTCCCGACGACTCAGTGCGTCAGATGCGCCGTCTTCTCGCCATGCGCGGCGCCGGAGTCCGGCAGGGAGATGCGCACGTTCTGCATCATGCCCTGGTCCTCGTGGTCGAGGATGTGGCAGTGCAGGACGAACTCGCCGATGTAGCGCTGGTAGCGGGTCCGGACGACCACCTTGTAGCCTTCCTTCACGAAGACCGTGTCCTTCCACAGCCCCCGCATGTCCAGATACTGCGGGTCGTTGCCGGCCAGCTTCAGCCGCTCCTCGTACCTCTTCGCCGGGTCGGTGATGTCCTCGCCCTTCTCATTGAGGACCTTCACGACCTGGAACGGGTTGATGTGGATGTGAAAGGGGTGGGACGCCCGGTTGGAGGTCAGCTCCCACTGGTCCACGCCGCCCAGCGTCAGCGGACGGTCCACGCGCGACGGGTCGTAGGGCTGGCCGTCCACCTGGAAGACCGCCGGCTTCTGCGCGATGTCGATGTTGAAGGCGAGCTGCTGGTGGCCCGTCACCTCCTTCTCCTCAATCGGCTTGTGCGGCACGAAGGAGGACAGCTTCAGCCCGTCCTTCAGGTCGTCCGCGACCTTCTTGCGCACCTTCTCCACCGGCAGCCGGTCGGCGGCGGCCAGCAGGGCGGCGCGGATGGTCGGCTCCTCCTCGACCGTGCCGGTGCCGGACGCGGTGACGATGCCCAGCACGTTCTGCGCCTCCGCCTGGAAGCTGATGGAGCTGGCGGCGTCGACCTCCTCGTCCAGCAGGCAATAGTCGCCGGCCTCCGGGAAGGCCACCAGCACGTCGCTGCGGTAGCCGGGCTGGAGGATGTTGGTGTCCTTGCGCTCGAACTGCGGGCGGGTCAGGCCGTCGGTGGCGAACTCCCACTGGCCGACCGCCGGGCCGGTGCAGTTGGCCTTCACCCAGGCGGCGCGGTCCTTGGCGGGCACCGCGTCGAAGCTGGTGGCCCCGGCGCGCACCTTGCGGATGCGCAGCTCGATGGTCTCGCGCGACCCGGCGTGCAGCAGGCGCCAGCGCTGGATCTGCCCGACCTTCACGTCCACATAGTGGGGCAGCACCTGCCCGTTGATCATGGTGAAGCGGCCGGACTTCTCCCAGGTGCCGAAGGTCAGCTGGTCATAGCCGTCCACCCCGCCGACCTCGCCCTCGCCGCAGGCCCACTTGCCGGTGGCCGGGTCGGTCTTGATCGTGCCGTCGGCGTTGCGGCAGGCGTAGGGGATCTGGCCGAACAGCATGACGACGTCCTTGAAGGACGCGCCGGTCTTTTCCTTCAGGATCAGGTCCACGTCGCCCGGACGCTTGTCGCCGTCCGGCAGGCGGTTGCCCTGCACGATCAGCGCGCCGGCCATGCCGCTGGCCACCTGGATGGCGGTCGAGCCGTGGCGGTGCGGGTGGTACCAGAAGGTGCCCGACGGATGGTCCGCCGGCACGTTGTATTCGTACTGGAACTCCATCTTCGGCTTCAGCACGACCAGCACGTTGTCGCTGTTGCCGGTGGGCGACACCCACAGCCCGTGGGCGTGCAGGTTCGTCCAGTTGAAGCAGGCCGGCGTGTTGTGGTCCTTGCCCGGTTCGCAATGGTCGTCCGGCAGCCCGTTGTGCAGCGTCATGCGCACCGTCTCGCCGGGCCGGACCGCGATGGTCGGCGCCGCGAGCTGGTTGTTGTAGGTGCGCAGCTTCACGCGGTCCTTCCGGTTGGTGACCGGATTCCAGATGTCCGTCGTGGTTTCCACGGCGTCGAGCCGCAGGCTCGCCTCGCCGCGCACCACCGGCACGTCCGACAGCGTCTGGCGCCGCGGCCCGGCCCCCGTCGCCGAGTCCTTCAGCGGCGCCAGGGGCGAATTCGGGGCGGCGGCCGGAAGGCCACGCTCGATCCCCAGCACCGGCGGGGGCTGGAGAAGGCGCTGCTCGGTCTGCGCGGCGGCGGGCGCCGCCTGGGCGAGCAACGCGACCACCGGCAGGGCGGCGGCCCGGAAAAGGGTGAATCGCGGCGCGCGGAGCGTGCGCCGCGCCTTGGCTGTGTCTCTGGTGGACGTCATGCGGGCTCCCCAATGGACCTGCGGCGCCATGCCCGCCCGGCGGGCGCGACCGCGGCTTTGTGTGATGCGCCCAATTGGGTAGCATAAATTGTTGCTATTATCAAATATCAGTAGAGTATCGATACAGATAATCGCGCATTGCGCATGGTTGCGTTCCCATTTCACCATCATTCATAGGCATGTCGCCCCGCAAACGGAGCGGCGCCACGGAAGGCATGGCCGCGTGACCTTTTTGCGCTGCACGATGGTATGAGGGCGCGGGCCGGGGCTTGTGATAGGATGGGGCCGTTAGACCGAAGCCTCGGAACCCATGTCGAGCCTCTCCTCCGGACTGAACGCCCTCGTCGCCACGGTGCTGCGCAGCCATCCCTCGCTGCGCATGCTGCCGATCTCCCGCTACACGCAGGATCAGGCCGCCGTCTACGCCACGGCCAACGGGCGCGCCATCGCGCACGAGGTCGATGCCGACGGCCGGCAGTCCCTGCTGGTCGCGCTGGGCGGGCTGGATTACGTCAGCGTCTGCGACCTGGAGCACGACCTGTGGCTGCCCAGCCACCAGCCGGTGTCGCTGATCATCCCGGAACTGCGGGCGGGCCTGCTGGCCCGATTCGCGCCGAAGACGGCCGGCGACGTGTGCCGGATCGTGGAAGCCGTCTGCCCGGTCTGATCCTCCGCCTCCCTTGGTCGCCGGGGCGCCCCCGGTGCCCCTTAACGCGGCACGCGGCCGGACTGGCAGGCCTCACGCGCCTTGGCATCCACCACGGCGGCAGGCGTGGCGGCGGACGTGGCCGGGTCGGCGGGCTTGCCCGGCTGGTACAGCGCCGCCGGCAGCGGATGGCCGTCCTTGGCGCCCTCCCGCAGGTGCCAGGACAGCACGCAGGAGCAGAGCCGCGCCGCCTCCGCCGGGTCGGGGCCGTTGGAGGCGGCGAAGGGGCTGGCCTCGCAGGCCGACAGGAAGGCCCGGCTGTCCACCGCCCTGCCCCCGTCCGATGGGTCGTTGCCGAAGACCAGCAGCGCGGCACCGCAGGCGAGCAGGAAGAGCAGCAGAATGGAGCGGGTGCTTCGAAACACGGGCGGAATCCTCAGGCGGCGGGTGACGCCTCTTGTGCACCAGAACCGCCTCCGCGCGCACCATCGGATCGCGATGGGGGACGCTTCAGGGCCGTCCCGCCCGGAGTAACGCGCACGCACGGCTGGGCAGGACGGGGGCAGCCGGCGCGACAATCGGGAACACACAGGGGGAAACACACAGGAGGTTGCGGCCCATGCCCTCCCCGATCCCTGCCCTACTTGGCGCCAGCGCGCTTCTGCTCTCCGCTCCGGTCTTCGCGCAAGGCGTGACGCCCTACGACACCTACCGCGACGCCTACGGCGATCCGCATTACAGCGGCAACCTGACCCCGCAGCCCGATGACCGGACGATCCTCGGCCCCGGTGTGGCGGCGGGCGATCCGTGGCTGACCCGCACACGGCCGGCGCGCGGCTGGGGCGAGGTGGACGACCTGAACGCCGGCTTCTGGGAATGGCAGGCGGACCGTATCCAGCAACGGCGTCAGCAGGCCGCGGAGGACGAGGCCTTCTGGCGCTGGCGCGACGACCGCTACCGCGCCCGAACGCACCGCTGAGTCCGCACCGGTAAGCTTGCCCGGTCAGGCGGAGCGGATCCGGTCCAGAAACCGTTCGGCCTGATCGCGCAGTTCGGTGGCCTGCCTGCCCAGGTCGTCGGCGGCCGAGCGGACCTCCGACGCCATGGAGCCGGTCCCCTGCGCGGCCTCCGACACGTCGCGGACGTCGCGGGTCACCTCCGCCGTGCGGTCGGCGGCGCGCTGGACGCTGCGGGCGATGTCGGCGGTGGTGGCGCCCTGCTCGTCGGCGGACTGGGCGATGCGCCCGACCAGATCGCTGACGGCAAGCACCTTGCGCCCGATGCCCCCGATGGCCGTGACAGCGCTGCCGGTCACAGACTGGATTTCCGCGACCTGCTGCGCGATCTCGTCGGTGGCCCTGGCGGTCTGGTTGGCAAGGCTTTTCACCTCGCCGGCCACGACGGCAAAGCCCTTGCCGGCCTCGCCCGCGCGGGCGGCCTCGATGGTGGCGTTGAGCGCCAGCAGGTTGGTCTGCGCGGCGATGGACTGGATCAGGGTGACGACCTCGCCGATCCGGCCGGCCGCCGCCGCGAGCCCTTCCACCGTCTGGTTGGTGCGGTCCACCTCCTCCACGGCGGAGCGGACCATCGTCGAGGACTCCTCGATCCGGCGGCCGACCTCCCCGATGGACGCGGACAGTTCCTCCGTCGCGCGGGCGACGGTCTGCACGTCGTCGCTGGCCTCTCCGGCAGCGGCGCTGACCGACGCGGCGCGGCCGCTGCCGTTCTCAGCGATCTCGTGCAGGTGCCGGGCGTTGGATTGAAGTTGCGCCGTGGTGGCGCTGAGCGTGCCGACGACGCCCAGCAGCGTGCCTTCGAAGGACCGGGCGACCGCGTTCAGGGCGTCCTTCCGCTCGCTCTCGGCGCGGGCGCGCTCCTCGGCCTGGGCGGCTTGCAGGCGCGCGACCGCCTGGGCGTTGTCCTTGAAGACGCTGAGCGCCTGGGCCATGCCGCCGATCTCGTCGGCGCGGCCGAGCGCCGGGACGGCGACCGCGAGGTTGCCGTGGGCCAGTTCCTCCATGGCCCGGCGGATGGCGCTGAGGGGGCGGAACATGCGGCGCGACAGGGTGAGGCAGCCGCCCGCGACCAGCAGCGTCACCAGGGCGCTCAGCCCGGCGATCCACGCCTGGGTGTCGCGGATGGTCGTGAAGAACTCCGCCTTCGGGACGCCGACATACAGCACGCCGATCACTTGGCCCGCGGCGTTCCTGATGGGGTCGTAGGCGGTGAAGAAGGGAACGCCCAGGATGTCCGCCTGCCCCCGGTAGGGCTGGCCCCGCCCGAGCACCGCGTCGTGCACCGGCCCGGCGGCGAGCTTCGTGCCGACCGCACGGCCCCCGTCGGGCTTGAGCACGTTGGTGGTGACGCGCGTGTCCCCCATGAAGACGGTCGCCGTTCCGCCGACCAGCTGCTTCACCCGGTCCACCGGCTCGAAGAGGTCATTCAGCGCCCGATCGCCGGCGAGCAGCCGGCCGTCGCGGGCGTCGAAGTCCCGCCCGTACTGCCGCAGCACGTCCCAGGCGACGCGCATGTTCGTCTCCTGGCGCTCCATCGCCATGCGCTCGGCATAGCCGGTGAGCAGGACCTCGTTGACCCCGAACGTGGCGGCCGCGAGCAAGACCAGCCCGCCCACGCACAAGGCCACCGTCTTCGCCGCCAGCGACAGCGCCCCCATCTTCACCCCGGTCCCCATGCTCATCCCCGCCATCCCCGCGCGTCGAAAATTAGCGTTTTCTTTTAAAGGCTTAGTCTTTTCGCAGTTGCGTCCGCAAAGGATGGCCGACCGGATCGTTAAAAATTCGTTTGAAATCGAAACATACCGGGAGCTGCGCGGCATCGGGTCGCAAGGGAAGGTATCCGCTCTTTAGAGGGTTTCCAAAGTATCTGAACAGCTGTTCATATAGATTGACGCCAAGCCCGGTTGGCTGTAGCGTCCGGCCCGTCATTGGGGAGTAGCCACCCTCCGTGGAGAGGGGCGCGCGCCAACAGACTCGGGGACCTTCCCCGTGGCGCGTGCGGCGGCCGGACCAAGGTCCGGTTGGTTCGGCGAGACCGATGGTGCGGAAGCGACCCGAAGGCCAAACCGGGGACGCCGATGCGCTGTCGCGTCCTGTTTGGCCGGAGACCACCCCATGCTCGGCGCCACCTCTCTCGCGCTCGCCATCAGCCTTTCCATGGACAGCTTCGCCGCGGCGCTCGGCCGCGGGGCGGGCCAGCAACGCCCCGGCATGGGCGAGGCCCTGCGCGTCGGCTTTGCCTTCGGGGCCTGCCAGCTCGGCATGGCGACGCTCGGCTGGGCGCTGGGCGCCACCTTCGCGGAGATGGTCCAGGCGGTGGACCACTGGATCGCCTTCGGCCTGCTGCTCCTGATTGGCGGCTCGATGATCCGCAACGCCATCAAGGGCGAAGAGGACGACGAGGCGGCGGCCACCCGGTCCGGCTGGCTGGCCCTGCTGACCATGGCGGTGGCGACCAGCATCGACGCCAGCGCGGTCGGCGTCGGCCTCGCCATGGCCGATGTGGACATCGCCGTCACCGCCTCGCTGATCGGCATCGTCACCTTCCTGATGGGCTTCGGCGGCGTCCTGCTGGGCCGCGCCGCCGGGCCGCTGCTGGGCCGCCGGGCGGAATTGGTGGGCGGGCTTGGCCTGATCGCCATCGGCACCAAGATCCTGGTGGAACACACGCTGCTCTGACCGGAAAGGCCACATGCACACCCATTCGCTCGACCGCTGGAAACACGACCACGCTTTCGGCCAGGAAGAGGCGAGCGCCGCGGAGCGCCGCACCCTGATCGTGGCGGGTCTGACCGCCGTGACCATGGTGGTGGAGATCGCCGCCGGGCTCTGGACCAATTCCATGGCTCTGCTGGCGGACGGCGTGCACATGGCCTCCCACGTCCTGGCGCTGGGCATCTCGGCCTTCGCCTACATCTACGCCCGCCGCCACGCCCGCGACCCGCGCTTCAGCTTCGGCACGGGCAAGGTCAACGCGCTGGGCGGCTTCACCGGCGCGCTGCTGCTGGCCGTCGTGGCGCTGGGCATGGGGTGGGAGAGCATCGCCCGCCTGATCTCCCCCGGCGCCATCGCCTACGACGAAGCCATCGTCATCGCCGTCCTCGGCCTTATCGTGAACGCCGCCAGCGCCCTGATCCTCGGCGGGCACGGGCATGACCATGGGCATGGGCATGATCATGGGCATGGGCACCACGACCATCATGGGCATGATCATCACGGGAATGGACACGCCCATCACCACGATCACCATCATGGGCATCACCACGGCCACGCGCACGAGGACCACAATCTGCGCTCGGCCTATCTGCATGTTCTGGCTGATGCGCTGACCTCGGTGCTGGCCATCGCCGCCCTGCTCGGCGCGAAATATTCGGGCGCGACCTGGCTCGACCCGGTGATGGGAATCGTGGGCGCGGCGCTGGTGGCGAACTGGTCGCGCGGGCTGATCCGCACGACCAGCCGCGTGCTGCTCGACCACCAGGCCCCCGAGGACGTGCGCGAGGGCATCCGCGCCGCCATCGAGCGCGGGGACGACCGCGTGGCCGACCTGCATGTCTGGTCCATCGGCCCCGGCGTGAACGCCGCCATCGTCAGCCTCGTCACCCACGACCCCCAGCCGCCGGAGCATTACCGGGCGCGAATCCCGGCCGAACTGGGCATCCGGCACCTCAGCGTCGAAGTGAACCGCTGCGTCTGAGCAAAAACTTTCAGGATGCGCGTCCATCCCGTCTGTTGTCGTCGCGCGGACAACATCGCAAGGACGGGACATCACACCATGGCCGACCTTCAGAACATCCTCGGCACCATGCTGGCGACCGGCATGGGCGGACGCAGCGGCATGGGCATGGAGAACATGGGCTCCATCCTGAACAACACTGGCCTCAACAACACTGGCCTGAACGACACCGGCCTGAACGACACAGGGTTCGGCGCCGCCCCGACCCAGGCCCGCAGCGGCATGAACGTCGGCTCGATGGCCGGGCTCGGCGCGCTGGCCTACATCGCCTATCGGGCCTTCCAGGAGCGGCAGCGGAACATGCAGGACTCCGCCGGACCGGCGCCCTCCCCACAGCCCTCCCCTTCCGGGGGTGGCCTGTGGGGAGGATCGTCCGGCGGCGGCATTCTGGGCAGCATTTTCGGTGGCAGCTCCGGCGGCGGTTCGCTGGGCGACCGGCTGTCGCAGGTCCTCCAGCCCCGCTCCGCCCCGCAGCCCGAGGCCGGTAGCGAGGGCGCCTATCCGTCGCTGGCGATGGAGGACCAGCACGCGCTGCTGCTGATCCGCGCCATGATCGCCGCCGCCAACGCCGACGGCCAGATCACCGCGGAGGAGCGCCAGCGCATCCTGTCCGCCCTGGACGAGGCCGGCGCCGGCCCGGACGAGCGGCGCATCGTGGAGCAAGAGCTTGACCGTCCGCAGTCGCTGGACTCGCTGGTGCAGGCGGTCCACGACCCGCAGACGGCGGAGCAGGTCTACATGGCCTCGATGATGGCGGTGGACCGGAATTCGGACACGGAACGGTCCTACCTGAACTATCTCGCGACGCGCCTGCGCATCGACCCGCAGCGCCTTCAGCAGCTCAACCAAGCGGCCTGAAGCCGGCAGATTCACTTCACGTCCGCGCGCTCAGGGCGAGCGAGCGGACGTGCACGCGCGCGACGGCCTCGGCCCGGTCGGGGTCGCGTGCGCGGATCGCCGCGACCAGATGGGCGTGGTCGTCGCGCCGTGCGGACAGGTCGCCGTCCGTCGCCGGCATGCCCCGGCACATCGCCCGCGTCTGGGCGTAGAGAGCTTCCAGCATCCGCTCGATGGTCGTGTTGCCGGCGATGCGCAGCACCGCCTGATGGAAGGCCAGCGCCGCGTCGGCGTAGCCAGCCGCGTCGCCCCGCTCCAGGCAGTCCTGCTGGTCCTTGAGCGATTGCTCCAGCGCCGCGACCTCCGCCAGCCCGGCCCGTTCGGCCGCCAGCCGCGCGGCCATGCCCTCCAGCGCTTCCCGAGTCTCGTACAGTTCGGCCAGCCGCCGCGCGTCGAAGCGCACCAGGAACACGCCATGGCGGGGCACGACCTCCAGCAGCCCTTCCGATTCCAGCCGCGCGATGGCGTCCCACACGGGCGAGCGGCTGACCCCCAGTTCCTGCGCCAGCGCGATCACGTTCACCTTGTCGCCGGGCGCGTAGCGACCGCTGTCCAGCAGCAGCGCGCGCAGGCGGTCATAGGCTTCCTCGCCCAGGCTGGGGCGGCGTGTCCGGACGGTCATGGGCTGGGCCTCCTTGTCACATCACCATTGACAGTAACATGTCACCGGCGCATCGTCGAGGCCCGAACCACGAAAGGACCCCGACCCATGCTGGTGGATGCCGCCGTCGAGCGCGTGCTGCGCGAACTGGAAAGCTTCGGCCGTGACAACGACGCCCGCGAGGCGGACCGCAGCCGCAAGATGCTGAACCTGGAGCGGGAGACGGCGGAGCTTCTGCACATCCTCGTGCGCACCGGGCGCCGCCGCCGGGTGCTGGAGATCGGCACGTCCAACGGCGTCAGCACCCTCTGGCTGGCCTCCGCCCTGCGCGCCACCGGCGCCACCGAACCGCTGGTCACGATCGAGCGCGACCCCGCCAAGAGCGCCGAGGCCCGCGCCAACCTGGAGCGCGCCGGCCTCGCCGACCATGTCCGCCTGCTGGTCGGCGACGCGACGGAGACCGTGGCCGCCCTGCCCGGCCCCTTCGACTGCGTCTTCTTCGACGCCGACCGCTGGAGCGCCCCGGACCAGCTCGCCCTCCTCCTGCCGAAGCTGGAGCCGGACTGCCTCCTGCTGGCCGACAACGCCCTCTCCCACCCGCAGGAGATCGCCGGCTACATTGCGGCCGCGGAGGCCCTGCCCGGCTTCGCCGCAACCACCTTCGCCGTGGGCAAGGGCCTGCATGTGGCCTGCCGGGCCGGATAAACCCTCTCCCACCGAAGGTGGAAGAGGGGCTTTTCAGGTGCGCCTCACGCCACCTCCCCCGCCAGCGCCTCTTCCGCGAGGCGGGTGACCGCCGGGTAGTCGGTCTTGCCGGTGCCCAGCAGCGGAAGGGACGGGACGCGGAGGATGTCGCGGGGGATGGCGATCTCCGGCGCGCCCTTGCTGCGCGCGGCGGCGACCAGCGCGTCGCGGGTCAGGGAGGTGCCGGCGGTCACCAGCACGATGCGCTCCCCGCGCTTGGCGTCCGGCAGGGCAACGGCGGCGTGCGCGGCGGTGGGATCGGCGGCCAGCGCCAGATCCTCCACCACGCCCAGCGGGACCATCTCGCCGGCCACCTTGGCGAAGCGCTTGACCCGACCAACGATGCGGATGAAGCCGCCCTCCTCGATCTCCACGATGTCGCCGGTGTCGTGCCAGCCGTCCTCCGGCGGGTCGATCACGCCGGGACGGTCGGCGTGCAGGTAGCCCTTCATCACATTCGGCCCCCGCACGCGCAGCCGACCGCCGACCGGCACGCCGGGCACGGGCACCAGCTCCGTCTCGATGCCCGGCAGCGCCTGCCCCACCGTGCCGGCGCGGAAGCGGGCCGGCGTGTTCACGGCGATGACCGGCGCGGTCTCGGTGGTGCCGTAGCCCTCCAGCAGGTGCACGCGCAGCCGTTCGGTGTAGGTGCGCCGCGTCTCCGGCTGCAAACGCTCCGCCCCGGCGAAGACCAGCCGCAGGGAGCGGAAGTCGTAGGGGTCCGCCGCCCGCGCCCAGGCGCTCAGGAAAAAGTCCGTGCCGAACAGCACCGTCGCGTTGGTCTGGTAGACCAGCTCCGGGATCAGCCGGACGTGGCGCGGGTTGGGGTAGAGCACCGTCTTCACCCCGTTCAGGATCGGCAGCAGCAACCCGCCCAGCAACCCGAAGGAGTGGAAGACGGGCAGGCAGTTGAACACCACGTCCTGCCGCGTGAAGTCCACCACGGAGGCCACCTGCGCCATGTTGGCGAGCAGGTTGTCGTGGGTCAGCGCGACACCCTTCGGCGGCCCCTCCGACCCGGAGGTGAAGAGGATCGCCGCCACGTCGTCCGGCCCGCCCTGCGGCGGCAGCAGCCGCTCCGGCAGGAACAGCGCGGTCAGCGCGCGCAGCTTGTCGCCCAGCGTCAGCCCGCGCTTCACGTCCTCCAGGTGGATGATCGCGTGGTCGGCGGCCAGGGCCTCGACCAGCGCGCCCAGCCGGCCCTTCTCCACGAACTGGGTGGAGGTGACAATCCGGCGCACCCCGGCGGCGCGGCAGGCAGCCTTGATCGAGTCCACCCCGGCGGTGAAGTTCAGCATCGCCGCCGGCCGTCCATAGGCGGTCAGCCCGAAGAACACCGCCGCCGTGGGCGAGGCGGTCGGCAGCAGCACGCCCACGGCCTCCCCCGGCTCCGTGCCCTGCGTCAGGATGCGGCCCAGCACCAGGGCCCGCGCGGTCAGCGCCCGGTAGGACACGGTGGTGAAGTCGGCGTCCTGCACCGCCGCCTCCCGCCGGCCGGTCTTGCGGCCGGCGTCGAGCAGGGCGAGCGTCAGCGTCTCCGGCCGCCGGTTGGCGGCGAAGACCGTCTCGGTCATGACCCGCGACAGCCAGTCCTTCAGGGCGGCGCGGCGCTTCTTGCCGATCATGCCCGAGACGTCCGGCGTGAGGACCGGCGGCATCACGGTGATGGTGATGCGCGGGAACAGGCCCAGCCGCAGCCGTCCGTGCATGCGCGACAGGATGGAGCGCTGGGCACCCTCGATGCAGACCGGCACGATGGGGCAGCGCGCCTTGTCGGCCAGCATGCCGGGGCCGCCGTTGATCTTCATGAGGGAGCCGGTGACGGTGATCCGCCCTTCCGGGAAGATGCAGATCCGGTGCCCCTCTGCCAGCGTGCGGGCGAGCACGCGGGTGCCCAGCGGGTTCGTCGTGTCGATGGTCACATGGTCGGCCAGCGCCAGCAGGGGCTTGGCCCAGACGCGGCTGGCGATGAAGGTGTCCACCGCGAACTTCATGCCCGGCAGGAAGGCGCCCAGCAGCGCGCCGTCCAGGAAGGACTGGTGGTTCGGCGTGATCACGGCGGCACCCGTCAGCCCCTCCAGATGCTCCACCCCGCGCACCTCGACCCGGAAGGCAAGGCGGAACAGGCCGCGCGCCAGGGCGCGGGCGATCTCCATGCCGTCGATGGCGAGCGCCAGCAGCACGGCGGCCAGCATGCTCGCCCCACCCACCGTGGCGACGGTCAGGGGCGACAGGCCCAGACCAAGCATGGCCGCGGCGACGCCGGAGCCCACCACCATGAACAGCGCGTTCACCACGTTGGCCGCCGCGATGACCCGCGCGCGGGCCGACACGGCCGCCCGGTGCTGGATCAGCGCGTAGAGCGGCACCGCGAAGGCACCGCCCGCCGCCGCGATCACGAACAGGTCGGCCAGCAGCGGCAGCGCCCAGGGCTGGGCCAGCAGCGCCAGGGGCGACAGAGGCTCCGCCGACGGTGCCGACGGCGTCAGGAAGGGCAGCGCCGCACCCGCGACCGCCGCGACCAACCCGGCCAGGGCGGCCCGCCGCGCGTCCTTGGTGGAGGGTACTCGATGCCCCAGCCCCGCCAGGACGGAACCGACGGCAACGCCGACCGCGAACACCGCGAGCAGCAGCGTGGCCCCGTCGGCGTCCGCCCCCAGCGCTTCCCGCGCGATGGAGGGGAACTGCGCCATGACCACCGCGCCGACGCCCCAAAAGACGGAGATGCCGTAGATCGCCCGCATGGACGCCCGATCCTGCGACACGGCGCGCAGCACACGCAGCGTCACCGACACAGGGTTCAGCCCCACGCGCACGGCCGGATCCGCGTTGCCGGCGCGCGGGATCAGCAGCGAGGCCACCAGCCCCAGCCCCGCCGACGCGCCGAGCAGCGCCGGCACCGCCCAGGGATCGGCCAGCGCCAGCGAGCCGCCCGCGATGGTGCCCAGCAGGATGGCGACGAAGGTCCCGGCCTCCACCAGCCCGTTGCCGGCGGACAGCTCGTCGGCACTCAACAGGTCGGGCAGCAGGCCGTACTTGACCGGCCCGAAGACCGTGGAATGGGCGCCCATGCCGACCAGCGCCGCGATCAGGATGGGAAGGTTGGCGTCCAGAATGCCCCAGGCGGCCAAGCCCATCAGCCCGATCTCCGCCACCTTGACGGCGCGGGCGACCAGCGTGCGGTCGAACCGGTCGGCCATCTGCCCGGCGGTGGCCGAGAACAGCAGGAAGGGCAGCGTGAAGGCCCCCGCCGCGAGGGTGGAGACGAGGGCGCCGTTGCCGGCCATGCCGTAGACGGCCAGCACCGCGATGGCGCCGCGCAGCACATTGTCGCCGAAGGCGCCCAGGAACTGCGTCAGGAACAGCGGCAGGAAGCGCCGCGTGGCGAGGAGGCCCAATTCGCTCATGACACGGTTCCTTTCCCGGAGTTCTTTTGGGCGATGCCGTTCAGCAGGGCATCGGCGATGGTGCCGGCCAGCGCGCGGAGCGGGGCCTTCTGCCGTCCGTAGACGTGCGACTGCACGTTCATGACGATGGCGCCGATGATGGTGTGGGCCAGGGCCTCCCGGTCGGCGTCGCGCAGGCTGCCCTCCGCGATGCCGTCGCCGACGATGGCGCAGATCACGTCCACCGGCGTTTCCTGCCCGTCCGGCACCAGGGGCAGCGCGTCGTGCTGCGACAGCAGCAGGAAGCGCGCGCGGTCGGGGGCGGCCTCGACCAGATCGAAGGCCCAGGCGACGACCCGCCGCAGCCGCTCCGGCGCCGGGCCGCTGCCGGCGGCCTCCCGCAGGGTTCTGGACATCGCCGTGTATTCGGCGGCGAACAGGTCGGCGGCAAGGTCTTCCTTGCTGGGCCAGTGGCGGTACAGCGCCCCTTCGGACACGCCCGCGGCGCGGGCGATGTCCTTGACCGTCGTGCCCTTCACCCCCTTGGAGGCAAACAGCGCGATGGCGGCGTCCCGCACCTTGTGGCGCACGTCAGTGGATCGGGAATCGTTGGGCATGGTGCTCTCGTTCGTGAGCGGACGCACGTAAGTGAATGTTCATTCACATGCTGCCTCAAACCGGCCGACCGCGCAAGCGGGGATATGGTCATAAGCGGAATCGTCGTTCGGCGATGCCAGGACGCACGCCGCAGGCGCTCGGCTAGTCGCTCAGCCAGTCGTACATCGCCCCATGATGCAGGATCGGGACGCTGAGGTGCGTTTCCCCTTCGAAATACCGTGCGGAGCAGTCTTTCAGGTTCTTCTCGTACCATTCGGTGCAGACGACCGGGGTGATGTCGTCGCTGAGCCCGTGGAACAGCATCACGGGGGCGTGCACGTTTCTCAGGTCGCAGCCGCCCCAGTCCCCCAGATGCATCCGGAGGTCGGCGAGAAGGCCGTCCGTGCCGGGGCGCAGCGCCTCGCGAAAGCTTTTCGTCAGGACCGCGAGCACCCGGGGCTCCAGCGCCCGCCTTTCGATGTCGAGCGTCGCGGGGTCAAAGCGAAGCAGGGCGTGCAGCAGCCGGGGCGGAAGCCGGTACAGCAGGCACCGCCAGTTCACGTTCAGGCGCAAATAGATCGGAAAGGCCGTGAAGAACGGGAACTTGGCGATGTAGCAGCGCCCCAGCGGCACGGAGCCGGCGGGCGAGAGGCCCGCGAATCCGCCGATTTTCAACACCCGCTCCGGATGCACCGACGCGAAGGCAAGCGCGAAGGCCAAGCCGCCGGAATAGGTGAAAATCCGGCACTCCGATCTGCCGAATTCCCCCATCACCCGGACGATGTCGTCGGCGAAGGAGACGGCGTTCTGCCTGGGGTTGAAGTCGGAGCCGCCATATCCGGGACGGTCGATACCGACGATGAAGAAGCGGTCGTCCAGGAACAACGACGCTTCCAGCCGCGAGGAAATCAGGCCCCCGAAATACAGGACCAGCGGCTTGGCCGGGTCGCCGTAGGCCCGAACGCTGAGGGCGCGGCCGTCCGGAAGTCGGACGGCGACATCCCGGCCGGCGTCCCCACACGGCATCATGCGCAGGCCGACGCCGCCCGCAGATCGCGGAACCCGATGAGCCGCCGCGCGTCTTCGTCGAACAGGGCGAGCCGCACCGTCTTCAGGCTGTCCTTCAGGCTGATCGCCCGCACCGCCTGAAGCTCCGGGACGGAGCGGTGGCAGTCGCGCAGGCGGTAGCTCGGAACGCGCGAAGCCAGATGGTGCACATGGTGGTAGCCGACATAGGCGGTCATCCAGTGCAGCCAGCCCGGCAGGTCGTAGAAGGAGCAGCCTTGGATCGCCGCCTCGTGGAAGTCCCATTCCGGCTCGTGCCGCCAATAGACGGTTTCGAACTGGTGCTGGACGTAGAACATCCAAATGCCGATGGTCGCCGCGATCAGCACCACCGGCAGCCACACCTTCAGCACCGGACCCAGCCCGAAGACCGACGCGAGCAGCGCCAGGATGCCCAGGATCATCGCGTTGGTGGTCAGCACGCTGGCCCAGGCCTTGGCGTCGCGCACCTGATCGCCGAGCGGAAAGCGGAACTTCCACAGGAACAGGAAGGTCGGCCCCAGACCGAACAGCACCAGCGGGTGCCGGTAGATGCGGTAGCGCAGGCGCGCGAAGGGGCTGAGCGCCAGATACTCCCGCACCGTCAGCGTGTCGATGTCCCCGGTGCCGCGCTTGTCCAGGTTGCCGGAGGTCGCGTGGTGGATGGCGTGGTCGCGCCGCCACATCTCGTAGGGCGTCACGGTGATGACGCCGAGGCAGCGGCCCACCCAGTCGTTCGCCTTGCCCGACTTGAAGAAGGCGCCGTGGCCGCAGTCGTGCTGGAGGATCCACAGCCGCGCCAGGAACAGCGCGGCCGGCACCGCCAGCAGAAGCGTCAGCCAGTAGCCGACGTGCAGCGTCAGCGCCATCAGCGTGACGATGCCGGCGAGCGGCCCCAGCGTGACGGCGAGCTGGAGGACGCTGCGCGCCGCGCTGGGGTCCTTGTAGGGTGCCGTGCGTTCGGCCCAGAAGCGCGCGGCGCTCTTGCGCGCCGGACGGCCATCCTTTGGCGAATCCCCTTGGGGCGAGTCCTCGTCGGGCGAAGCTGCGGCACCGGCGTGTGGCGCCCCCATGGCGGCGGTGGTCATGAGGAGAAGGTCCCCTGATCGGAGAGAGCAGACGGCCAAGGCTCATCCCGGGGTCCCGCTGAGCCGGCGGCCTCTTGCCCCATGTTATATGACGAAGGTCAAGCGGGTGGGTGCCAAGTCTCTACTGGAGGAACAGGTCATCATCAACTCAACAATGGCAGCGGAAGGGCCTGCGGGGGAGAAACCGGTCAGTCCGCCCCTACAAGCTCCAGCGGAACGTCCACCAGCGGCGCGTTGACGTTGGCGCAGACCGGCGCGGCGCACGCGGCTTTCTCCGGCGTCGGCGCCAGGGCCTCCTCCAGGATGACGTTGCCCTTCCGGTCGGTCACCATGGTGGGGACGAACAGGCCGGCGTGACGGGCGTCCACCGGGAAGGCCGGCGTGAACAGCCCGTCGAGCGGCTCCGT
Source organism: Azospirillum mesophilum (assembly GCF_053470405.2). Taxonomy (NCBI): domain Bacteria; kingdom Pseudomonadati; phylum Pseudomonadota; class Alphaproteobacteria; order Rhodospirillales; family Azospirillaceae; genus Azospirillum; species Azospirillum mesophilum. The sequence continues at coordinate 46,640 of NZ_JBPXMQ020000027.1, read as the reverse complement.
CGTGGTGGCGCCGCTGCGGTTCGGGTGGCGCCGGCCACGCAGGTCGAAGGGCGAGGTGTCGTAGAAGGCACGGTACAGCGGCTTTATGACGCACACCGCCAGCTGGTCCCAGGTGAGGTCATGGCGCCGCCGCCAGGCGAAGCGGAACACCTGCCGGAACAGTTGGGCCCGGTGCTCCCGCATGCTGCTCATCGTGCGGATGTAGGCGGCGACCTCGTCGAGCGGATCCTTCGGCCACACCACCAGCGTGTCGCCGTCCATGTCTCGCAGGCGGGTGTTGGGCAGGAATCCGCCCTCGGCCGCGATCTCGCGGAACATCGGCGTGCCCGGCAGCGGGATCGCCAGACTGAGGAAGCCCGGCGAGGTGACGTCGTCGCGGCTCAGGATATCGTTGATGTCGGCCCGGAAGGAATCGATGGTCTGGTGCGCCGGATCGAAGATCAGGCCGTAATCGAAGACCATCCCGTGGTCGATGCATTTGCGCGCGATGTCGAAGCGGTCGGCGTGGCGGTTCTGCTTCTTCGCGTAGCGCTCGATCATGTCGCTCTGCAGCGACTCGACGCCGGAGAACAGGCCGACGCAGCCGGCTTCCTTCACCAGCCGCAGGTTCTCCTCGCGGGCGAAGAAGTCGGCGGTGACCAGCGCCAGCCAGCCCTTGAAGTAGCCGCGCTGCCAGTATTCCTTCACGATGGCCAGCCGCTCGCGGAAACTGGCGCGGTCGTTTCCGTAGAAGTTGTTGTCCTGGAGCGATATGTAATTGCACTTGCCCAGCGCCTCGAACTGGGCACGGATGAAGCTTTCGGAATAGGGCTGGTACTTGCCGCCCTCCCCCGTCAGGGAGCAGAAGCTGCACGCGAAGTTGCAGTTCCGGCTGGTCTCCACGAATCCGACGCCGTCGATCCTCTTGTACAGATCGAAGCGCGGCACGAGACCGGGCTTCACATGGTCGGGGCCAAAGGCGTCGGTGATGACCTCTTCGATCTCCTCCAGGTCGCCCTGGCAGGCGTAATCGAAGGCGGCGCGGGCCAGACCCGGCAGGGCGCGCACGGTGGGGCCGCCGGCCACCACGATCACGCCCGGATTCTTGGTCCGGGCGTAGGCCGTCAGCTGCCGCATGCGGTCCAGCGAATTGGTCGTGCCGGTCAGCACCAGCATGTCCGGCCAGGCAAAGTCGTCTTCCCGCGTCAAAAGCCCGGACTGCACCTCGCAATGCGTTCGGACCTCGCAAAGATCGGGATTGAAGGCGCCGGCGAGATAATAGGTGGCCGTCGCCGCCGTCAGGAACAGTTGCCGCGGCTCGTAAGTCCGAAAGGAATCGAAGCTCGCATTGACCAGGAGAATCCGTTTTTTGCCGCTTCCGCGTCGAGAGCTGACCATGCTTCCGGTATCCCTTGGCTTGCGAAAGCGCATTACGGGTGACGCCGAACGCGATTCCATTTTTGGGAGTTAGCCGTGGAGATACTTATCGGAAAAGCCGAACAAACGTCAAACGATTTTACCTTTAATTTATTGGGCTAATGAAGCGCCTACCCCACCGAGCCGCCGGAAGCCGGCGCGGAACCATGAGCCCCGCGCCGGGCCGAAGCGCCGGAAACGCTATTTGCCGGTCGGCGTTGTGCCGATGTTGATGATCCCGATCTGGTTGCCCAGCCGGGTCTGCACCGAGCCCGTCGCCAGATTGTTCGAGAACAGAAGCACGTTCATCGAACCGCCATACAGGAAGTTGCCGATCCGGCTGAACCCCCGCGTCAACTGGGCGCCCGGCTTGATCGCCGGATCCAGAACGACCGAGCCGATGGTGTCGAGGCCGACGGGGATGCTCGCCACATAGCCGGTCAGCGGGCTGCCGTTCGTGTTGGCGTACTGCACCTTGATGATGACGACGCCGCGCTGATAGACCTCGAACTCGCTGAAATCCGTGCCGGGCTGGGCCGGGTTGTGGTTCGACGGCATCAGGTTCGGCCAGTCGTCGTACCCGAACGTCGTCCCCTTCACGACTTCTGCATATTCGACGGTGCCGTTCACCGGCGAATGGAAGTTGTGGTAGGTGTTCGGCATCAGAATGCACGATACCCCGGTGCCACCCACGAAGGTCTTCTTCAGGTCATCCGGCGCGTTCCCCAGAAGCCGGTCGACCGAAATCGGGATGTTCTTGATGTCCAGAACCGTGTCGAGCTGGAGGGGATTGTCGATGAATTTGCGCGCGCCGCCCATGACCTTGTCCAGCGACTGGATCAGCGGATTCATGATGCAGTCGGTGGGCGAGACGATGATGTAGTCGCGCTCCGGATACTGGCTCAGCGGCATGGTCGAGGGCCGGCTGGGAATCGTCTGGGTGGCCTCGTCCATGGTGATGATGCGCGAGAAGAAGTCGTTCCAGGACTTGTAGTCCGACGCCTTCTGCCGCGGGTAATCGGCGATCTCGATGCGCGGGTCGGCGATCCACTGGCCGATGTTCTTCGTGGAGGCGGGGCTGTCCATGAACGCGCCGGCCTCGACGCTGAACTGCTTGAGGAAGTCGAAATTGTTGGGAAGCCGGTTCGCCGGATTCGCCGGATCCCGCCCCTGGGCGAAATTCTTCCCGGCGAGGTTCTTGTAATAGAACCAGTACATCGGTCCGATGTACTTCATGCCGTCGTCCGAGTTTCCGCTGATCTGCGGGAGGGCGACGCACCATTGAAGCGTGTAGTCGGCAAGCTTGGCGGCAAGCGCGTCGGCGCTGCCCAACCCTTTCCAGATGTTCTTCTGGCCCGCGGCGCTGGGGGGCGGATCCTGCATGCCGTCCGACGCCATCTGCAAGGCCTTGTGCACAACCGGGTCGGTCGCGTTCGCCACCAGCAGGCTCGCGATGGAATTGGCGCAGGGCGACGCCGCGATGGACGACCGCTTCTCGTCGGACAGCGACGGAACGCCGTCCAGACGCTTCAGCACATCCTTGTAGGAGGATTCCGACACCAGGCTGCGGTATTCGGCCGGCACCGCCGTTTCGTAAGGAGTGGCCGCCTGCACCGCACCTTCAGCCGCGAGACAGCCCGCCATGACCAGGAGGGCGCCCGTCAGAGTGTTTGCATATGTCTTCATTATGTTGCTCATGAATTCTCAATCGAAAGACATCCCACCCTGTCAGATGCAATTTTCTGAAATCAACACTTCTGCTCATACATTTGATGAGGCCAAACATCTTCCATGCAATCGTATGGTCGCAAAATGTCAATGATGGCAATTTGAAAGACGGACTTTTTCAGCTTTGTTACGGGAGATACGATCGTACGTTTTAATCTTCACTGTCGCAGAGAGCGACAGTCGGCCAAACGGGCTCCACTTTACTTACGAGCGAAGGGCCGGGTGCCGCACAACGCAGCCGAGGCGGGCCATCGGGCCCGCCTCGGCATGCTACGGGAAAGCGGCGCGTATTAATCCTCGGTCAGCGCGTGGGCCATGGCGTCCTGCACGGGGGCCAGGACGTAGTCGATGGCGCGGCGCTTGCCCGTCGCGATCATCACGTCCGCCGGCATGCCCGGATGCAGCGCCACGTGGTCCAGCCGCTCCACCGCGCCCGGCAGCGGGCGGACGTGCGCCACGAAGTAGGGGGCGTTGGTCTTGGGATCGGTCAGGCGGTCGGCCGAGACGTCCAGCACGGTCGCGTCGATGCTCGGGGTGCGCCGGGGCTTGTAGGCGCTGAGGCGGATCTGCGCGGTCTGCCCGGCCTTCACCACGTCGATGTCCTGCGGGTCGATGCGCGCCTCGATGGTCATGGCCTCATGCTCCGGCACGATCTCCATCAGCGGTTCGCCCGCCTTGATCACGCCGCCGACGGTGAAGACGGACTGCGACACCACCCGGCCCTGCACCGGCGCGCGGATTTCCGTCCGCGCCACGGCGTCGCGGGCCGCCTTGATGCGCGCGGCCATCTGGTCCAGCGTGCCCTGCGCCTCCACCAGATCGGTGGCGATTTCCGACAGGCGGGTCTTCTCCTTGCTGCGGATCTGGAACTCGGCGACCGCGACGGCCTGCTCCGTCTGCGCCGCGCGGGCACGGGCCTCGTCGCGGGTGCCCGCCAGATCGGCCGCGGAGCGTTTCAGCGACAGCAGGCGCGTCTTGCGCTCCAGCCCCTTGACGACGAGGTCCTCGACGCCGGCCATCTCCTCCTGGATGAAGACGATCTGCTCCGCCGCCGAGCGCTCCTGCGTCCGGTAGGCGACGATTTCACGCTCGGCTTGCAGGCGCTGCTCGCGTAGCACGGCGATCTCGCCGTCGTAGCGGATCCAGCGCGCGGTGAAGAGCTGCTGCTGAACCGCCATGGCGCGCTGGGTGGCGGGATCCTCGGCCGGCAGTTCCTCCGGGCGGGAGAAGCCGCGCAGGCCGGCCGCCTCGGCGCGCAGGCGGGTCACCCGCACCAGCGCCGCGGCGTACTCGGCGGTCAATTCCTCCAGGGTGGCGCGGCTCTGCGTGCCTTCCAGGCGCAGCAGCACCTGCCCCGCCTGCACCACGTCGCCATCGCGCACCCGCAGTTCGGCGACGATGCCGCCTTCCAGATGCTGGACCGTCTTGCGGTTGCCGTCGACCACCACCGTGCCGGGGGCGTGCGCCGCGCCGTCGAGCGAGGCCAGGAAGCCCCAGCCGAGGCCGCCGCCCAGCGCCACCGCGATGGCCAGGGCGCCGGCCCGGATCGCCCCGCTGATGCACGGCTCGCCCCGGCGCGGGACCAGCACGACATCGTGTCGGCCAAGGATCATGTCGGTCGTCGTCATCGTGTCATCTCCGGTAAGGGCGTTATTGTCGGGGGCGTGTCGTTGGGGGCGTCGTGTCGAAGGGAGGATCAGGGCGCGGCGGTAGCCACGGAGTGGGGAGCGCCATGCCCGGCGGGTGGGCCACCGGCGCCCAGGCGCCGGAACATCTCGGCGCGGGAGCCGGCCTGGTCGATCATGCCCTCACGCAGCACGATGATGCGGTCCACGGCGTTCAGGATGGCGGGCCGGTGCGTGATCACCACCACCGCAGCGCCGGTCTCCTTGGCTTCCTGGATGGCCTGCGCGAGTGCCGCTTCACCGGCCTGGTCCAGGTTGGCGTTGGGCTCGTCCAGCACGATCAGGCGGGGCTCCCCGTACAGGGCGCGGGCCAGGGCGATGCGCTGGCGCTGGCCGCCGGACAGCCGGGCCCCGCCGTCGCCGATCTCCGTGCGGTAGCCGTCGGGAAGGCGGCCGATCATGTCGTGCACGTCGGCGTGCCGCGCCGCAGCGACCACGGCGGCCGGATCGACGGTGCCCATGCGGGCGATGTTCTCCTCGATGGTGCCGCCCAGCAGGCTGACGTTCTGCGGCAGATAGCCGACGTGCCGGCCGAAGTCGTCGCGCTCCCACTGCCAGACGTTCTGGCCGTCGAGGTACACGCCGCCCGCTGTCGGTTCGATCACGCCGACCAGCAGCCGGGCCAGCGTCGACTTGCCGGCCGCCGAGGAGCCGACGATGCCGATGGCCTCTCCCGGCTCCACGGAGAGGGAAACGTTGCGCAGCGTCGGACGCCCGGCCCCCGGCGGGACGTAGGTCACGCGGTCCAGCAGCAGGTGCCCACGGGGGTTGGCCAGGGTGGCGGACGGCGCCTCGGGGATCGCCGCGACGACGTCGCGCAGGCGGCGGTAGGATTCGCGGGCCGAGGACCAGTTGCGCCAGGAGTCGATCAGCTGTTCGAAGGGCGCCAGGCCGCGGCCCATCAGGATGGAGGCGGCCAGCATGCTGCCGGGCGACACCTCGCGGCCGATCACCAGCGCCGTGCCGGTGGCGACGATCGCCACCTGCGCCGACATGCGGCAGACCTTGGCGAGCGACGCGAAGGCCTGGGCGCGGCGGCCGGTGTCGTTGATCAGGTGCAGGTAGTCGTCGTTCGCGTCCTGCCAGCGGCGGCGCAGGCCGCCCATCATGCCCATGGCCTCGATCGCCTCGACGCTCTGGGACGCGGCCTCGATCTCGACGGTGTTGCGGTACAGCGCGCGGTTCGCCTGCGCCACGGCCGAGGAGGTCATCACCCGGCCGAGCAGGCTGAGGCCGACCAGGCACAGGATGCTGAGCCCGCAGACGATCCCGTAGGCCGGGTGGATGAGGTACAGGAACAGCAGGAACACGAGGCTGAGCGCCGCGTCGAAGGGGGCGGTGATGCTGGTCCCCGACAGGAACTGGCGCAGCTCGTTGAAGTCGCGCAGCACCTGGGCGGGCCGGCACTCGCCGCCGCGCAGCAGGCCGCGCATGGAGGATTCCAGGGCGCCCATGGTCAGCGTCTTCACGACCAGATGGCCCATGGCCTGCGACAGGCGGCTGCGGATGGCCTCGACAAGGCCGAACACCGCGAAGCAGCCCAGCGCCAGAAGCGACAGGGCGACCAGCGTCTCCATGCTGCGGCTGCCCAGCACGCGGTCGTAGACCTGCATGGTGTAGAGCGGCATCGCCAGCTGGACGAAGGCCAGGAAGACGCTGAAGGCGCCGGAGGCCGCGATGCCGGTCCGGATGCGCCGCCGGATGGTGCGGAGGAACGTCGGATCGTCGTGAATATCCCGTGCGGCCATCGGATGGGCGCTCCTGTCGGGTGTGGGTGCGCGGCGGGGGGGGGGGGGGGGAAGGAAGGGGAGGAGGAAGATCCCATGGGGGGGGGTGTT
>NZ_JBPXMQ020000027.1:0-39984 GCF_053470405.2 Azospirillum mesophilum | reverse complement strand
CCGCCACCGAACCGCCCCCCCCCGCGCCTTTCATGGTGGTTGGGGTTTCCGAGGCGGAAGGGCTTAGTAGAAGGAGATGTCGCCCAGCGGGTTGTCGCCCTTGACGATCACGTCGTGGTAGCCGCTGTCGTTGTAGGCGTTCCACGTCACGACATAGGCGCCGTCCTTCTGCCAGACGCTGTACTGCCCGTCGGCCGGCGCGCTGGTGTTGCCCGCGTAGCTGTAGCTGCCCTTCAGCCAGATCTGGTCTTCATGCTTGAAGTCGGTGATGGTGTCGGCCTGCCCGGCGTAGACGTCGCCGCTGTCCTTCGTGTCGAAGAAGAACCAGTCGGCCCCGGCCCCGCCGGTCAGCTGGTCCTTGCCCGTGCCGCCGTACAGATCGTCGTAGGTGTCGCCGCCGTAAAGGGAGTCATTGCCGGAGTCGCCGTAGAGCTTGTCGTACCCGGCCTCGCCGTAGAGCTTGTCGTCGCCGGAACCGCCATACAGGGTGTCCATGCCGTTGTAGCCCATCAGCAGGTCGTTGCCGGCCTCGCCGTACAGCTTGTCATTGCCGTTCCAGCCGTCCAGCGTGTCGTTGCCGTACCAGCCCAGGATGGTGTCGTTGCCGTCGTAGCCCTGAACATAATCGTTGCTGTAGCCGTACTTGATCATGTCGAGGTAGTCGGCGTTGTTGGTTCCGTAGACGTAGGCCATGATGCGTTTCCTTCAAATCGGGTGAGTGGCGAGGCGTATCGGGGAGGGTCTTCTTCGGCCTTTTCTCCGGTCCGATTTGTCGGTGAAGACCTCGTCCGTACGCCGCCATCATTCCCCGGAAACGACACCCCTGACTGTTGTCCGGATCACAGTTTTTGTTTTATGGCCGCACGGCGCCAAAATGACCGGAAATGAGGCAACTCCTCACATTGGCGAAGCCTTCATCGTTCCCGGTTGACAGGCGCTTTTGTACGTACATAACATTTCCACGCATTGACGCGGCGCCGCCCCGGCGCCCCGCGCGGCGGTGGGAGCAACGACCGATGGCTGTTCCGAGTCTTCCCGCGACAGGTCTTCCCGCGACCAATCTTCCCGCGTCCAGCCTTCCCGTGATCGACGTCACCGGCCTGACCTCGCCCGACCTCGCCGATCGGCTGGCCATCGGCCGCCAGATCGCCGAGGCCTGCGGGACCACCGGCTTCTTCTACATCCGCAACCACGGCGTCCCGCAGGCGATCATCGACACGGCGCTGGCCAAAGCCAAGACGTTCTTCCGCCTTCCCGCCGAGGAGAAGGCCAAGGTGGCGGCCGACGCACGGTTCCGCGGCTACCACGCCGCCGACGGGGCGCTGATGTACGGTGCCACCAAGCCGGACTTCAAAGAGTTCTTCCAGATGGGGCTGGACCTGCCGGAGACGGACCCGGACGTGGTCGCCGGCCAGCCGTTGCGCGGCCCGAACCGCTGGCCGGAAAACCCGCCCGGCTTCCGCCCGGCCATGGAGGCCTATTACCGCGCCACCGGCGCGTGCGGTGCCCGGCTGCTGCGCGGGGTGGCGCTGGCGCTCGGTCTGCCGGAGGACTTCTTCGACGACCGCTACGCCAAGCCGATGCAGCGCACGCAGGCGATCTACTACCCCCCGCAGCCCGCCGACATGGGGGAGGAGCAGTTCGGCGTGGCGCCGCACACCGACTATGGCTGCATCACCCTGCTCTACCAGGACGACGCCGGCGGGCTGGAGGCGCAGCGGCTGGACGGCGCCTGGGTGGCGGCACCGCCGGTCCCCGGCACCTTCGTCGTCAATGTGGGCGATCTTCTGGACCGCTGGAGCAACGGGCGCTTCAAATCGACCCCGCACCGCGTGGTCAACCGCAGCGGGCGGGAGCGGATGTCCATCGCCACCTTCTACGACCCGACCTACACCACCGTGGTGGACTCCCGCGAGCTTCTGGCCGCGCTGAACCTGGAGGAGGCGCCGAAACATCCGCCGATCCAGGCCGGGGACCACATCCAGAACCGCATCGCCGAGTCCGGCCGGCACCGCCGCCGGATGCAGGAGGAAGCGGCCGCACGCTCCGGCGCCCCCTCTGGCAACTTGCCGGCATGACGGCGGCCGACCAAGGGACGAGGCCGGCCGCACCCGGACCCGCGGCGCGGCTGATCGGCCGGCTCGACGGCAAGGGGCCGCTGTTCGTCCAGCTGAAGCGCACGCTGGCACGGCAGATCCTGACCGGCGGCGTGGCCGTCGGCGACCGGCTGCCCAGCGAGGAGCAGATCGCCGCCCATTACGGGGTCTCGCGCCAGACCGCCCACAAGGCGATCGCCATGCTGGCGCGCGAGGGCTTTCTCGTCCGCCGTCGCAAGGCCGGCACCTTCGTCGCGGCCCAGCGGCAGGGCGGATTCGTGCTGCCGATCCCCGACATCGGCGACGTGGTCGCCGGCTGGGGCGGGCTGTACGAGCACCGCGTCCTGCGGCGCGAGGCGGCGCGCAACGGCCGCAACGGCCTGCACTGGCCCGACGTGGCGGCCGACGCGCCGCTGCTGGTCCTGGAATGCCTGCATCTGGGCGACGGCGCGCCGGTGCAGTTCGAGCGCCGCTGGATCAACCTGGACGCCGTGCCCGACGCCGCCGACGAGGACTTCCGCGACACGCCGCCGGGCCGCTGGCTGGCCGAGCACGTGCCCTGGTCCACCGCGCGGCACGTCGCGAAGGCCGTCGCCGCCTCCGCCGAGGTGGCGGAGCGGCTGAACGTCGACCGCGGCACCGCCTGCCTCGTGGTGGAGCGCCGCACCATGCACCTCGGCCAGTCGGTGACGCTGGTCCACCTGACCTCCGTCGGGGAGCGCTTCGTGCTGAGCGGCACGTCGGAACCGACCATCATGGCGGAATTGAACGAAGAGGGCGCGTCCTGACCGGCGCGAGCCCATTCCACAAGCGTCATCCGCGCAATATCATACGCGAGCAATCACCAACAGGGAGTGTGGGGACATGGCAATCAAGAACAATGGCGCAATCAAGAACAATGGCGCGATCAAGAACAATGGCGCGATCAAGACCAAAGGGGCGATCACCCGCCGTAACGGAATCAAGGCGGCGCTGACCGCGGCCGTCGCGGTGGCGGCGATCATGACGGTGGGGATGCCCGCCGCGAAGGCCGACACCCTGGCCGACGTCAAGGCGGCCGGCGTGCTGAAGGCCGGGACGGAGATGCAGTTCCCGCCCTTCGACATGATCGAGGGCGACACCTACAAGGGCCTGAACCGCGACCTCATCGACGAGGTGGCGAAGGAACTGGGCGTGAAGGCCCAGTACCTCGACCTGCCCTGGACCAGCGTGCTGCCGGGCCTGGAGGCGAAGAAGTTCGATCTGGTGATCGCCCCGGTCACCATCACCAAGGAGCGCATGGCCCGCTACGCCTTCACCGTTCCCATCGCCGACGGCACCGCCGCCCTGATGAAGCGCGCCGGCGACAAGTCGATCAACAAGCCGGAGGACATCAACGGCAAGAAGGTCGGCGGCGGCAAGGGCACCGCTCAGCTCGCGCAGATCAAGGAATTCGCCGCTGCCAAGGGCCTGAAGGCCGAGTTCAAGGAGTATGTGGACAGCAACCAGTCCTACGCGGAACTGGCGGCGGGCCGCGTCGACGTGTCGGTGAACTCCATGCCGAACCTGTCCTACGCCGCCTCGCAGCGGCCGGACACCTTCGCCGTGGTGCAGCCGCCCTTCGGCAAGCCCACCTACTTCTCCTGGGTCGGTCGCAAGGGCGCCGACGACGCCTCCCTGATCGAGGCCGTCAACGCGGCCCTGGTGAAGATCGACGGCGATGGGCGCATGGAGGCGTTGCAGAAGAAGTGGCTGGGTCAGGTCACCAAACTGCCGACCACCGTCCCCGAACCCTCCTTCTGATAAGGCCTGAGAACCGGGCGGCGCTCCACAGGGGCCGCCGCCCGGCCCAAGGATGCTTCGGCGATGAATTTCACCCTGATTGCCAACAACCTGCCGTACCTCATCAAGGGTGCGGGCATGACCATCGCCGTATCGCTGGCGGGCATCCTGCTGGGGCAGATCCTGGGGGCGGTGGTGTGCGTGCTGCGGCTGTCCGCCGGACGGGCCGGCGATCTGATCGGCGGCGTCTACGTCAGCTTCTTCCGGGGCGTGCCCCTGCTGATCCAGCTTCTGCTGATCTACTACCTGCTGCCGCTGATCGGCATCAACGTGCCAGCTCTGGTCGCGGCCATCAGCGCGCTCGGCCTCGCGTCCGGCGCCTATGTGTCGGAGATCTACCGCGGCGCGCTCAACGCCGTTCCGCGCGGGCAGAGCGAGGCGGCGCTGGCGCTGGGCTTTTCGGACGGCAGGATCTGGCGGCGCATCCTGCTGCCGCAGGCCTTCCGGATCTCCATCCCGGCGCTGATCAACGAGTTGATCCTGCTGCTGAAGGCGTCGTCGCTGATCTCGGTGGTGGGCGTCGCCGAACTGACCCGCGTCAGCCAGAGTGCGGCGGCCAGCACCTACCGCCATCTTGAGATGTACGCGACGGCCGGCCTGATCTACCTGCTGATCAACGCCTGCTTCGCGCTGCTCGGCACCTACGCCGAGCGCCGCCTGAAGAGCGCCTGACGAGAGGCCCCTCGCGAGAGCGAGAGGCGACGGAGCATTCGCATGGACATGGACCTCATCAGCCGCTACGGCCCGTCGCTGCTCAGCGGCTTCGGCGTCACGGTGCTGTGCTGGGCGTCGGGAACGGCGCTCGGCGTCGCCATCGGCTTCGTGATCGCGCTGCTGCAACGGCTGGGCTGGGCGCCGCTGAACGCCGTTCTGCGCGCCTATGTGGAGGTGGTGCGCGGCACGCCCTTCCTGGTGCAGCTCTTCCTGCTCTATTACGGCGGACCGTCCTTCGGGCTGGAGCTTGAGGCGACGACCGCCGGCATCCTCGGACTCGGCGTCTACGGCAGCGCCTATTTCGCCGAGATCTTCCGGGGCGGCTTCGCGGCCGTGCCCAGGGGCTATGTGGAGGCCGCGGAAAGCCTCGCCATGCCGCCGGCCGCCATCCTGCGCCGCATCGTGATGCCGACCATGCTGGCGCAGATCCTGCCGGCGCTGGTCAACATGATGATCATCCTGACCAAGGAGACGGTCATCCTGTCGATTCTGACCGTGCCGGAGCTGATGTACGAAGCCCAGACCATGGCCGCCGAGACCTTCGCGGCCTTCGAGACCATCCTCGTCATGGCGCTGTTCTACTGGTCCCTGGTGGAGGTTCTGTCCCGCCTGGGCCGCCGTGCCGAGGCCCGCCTGACCCGCTACCTGACCGCCAAGCCGGGGATCACCGCATGACGCCGACCGTTTCCTCCGACCGCACGGACACCGCCCCGGCCGCGGCCCCCGCCGTCCCGATGATCGAAATCACCAACGTCAGCAAGGCGTTCGGGGAGAACCCGGTGCTGCGCAACGTCTCGCTGACCGTCAACAAGTCCGAGGTGGTCTGCCTGATCGGGCCGAGCGGATCGGGCAAGAGCACGCTGCTGCGCTGCATCAACTTCCTGGAAAGCTACGACGCCGGGGAGATCCGCATCGAAGGCCGGCTGGTCGGCTACACCGAGGGCACGCCGCGCCGCCGCCAGACCAACCGCGAGCTGCGCGACCTGCGGCGCAACGTCGGCATGGTGTTCCAGCACTTCAACCTGTGGCCCCACATGACCGCGCTGGAGAATGTCAGCGAAGCGCTGGTCCAGGTGCGCGGCCTGTCCCCGATTGAGGCCCGCCGCCGGGCCGAGGCGGTGCTGGCCCGCGTTGGCATGGCGGAGCGCATGCACGCCCACCCCAACCGCCTGTCCGGCGGCCAGCAGCAGCGCGTCGCCATCGCCCGCGTCGTCGCCATGGAGCCGCACGTCATCCTGTTCGACGAGCCGACCTCCGCGCTCGACCCCGAACTGGTCGGCGAGGTGTTGCAGGTGATGCGCGACCTCGCCGCCGACGGCATGACCATGGTGGTGGTGACCCACGAAATGGGCTTCGCCGCCCATGTGGCGGACCGCGTCGCCTTCCTCGACGGCGGCCGCATCATCGAATGCGGCCCCCCCGCCCAGGTCTTCCACCAATCCGCCGAACCCCGCGTCCGCCAGTTTTTGCAGACGTACCATGAGCGGAACAGTTTTTGACGCTGCGAAAGTCTCCTCTTCCGTCATCCCCGCGAAGGCGGGGATCCAGACGCCCGTCTGGGCGTCATATGAGTCGATTGTTGACTATATCGCCGCTGATCGCGGCTCTCGCTGGATTCCCGCCTTCGCGGGAATGACGAAAAGAAACATACGAGAGGTGGGAGAGGGAACTACCGCCCGGTCTTCCTGCGGCTCCCCAGGGAATACCGATCCCCGACGTAGATCAGGCGGTTGACGGTCGCCACCTGTTCGCCGCTCCAGGTGCGGCGCTGGAGCAGCAGGCAGGGGGCGCCGGGGTGGATGTGGAGGCGGGCGGCGACTTCCGCGTCGGCGGAGATGGCGGAGATGACGTGCTCCAGCTCCGTGATCGGGGTCACGCTGACCAGATAGTCGTAGGTGGTCATGCGGGTGAAGTCCTGCGCCCCGTAGTCCGGCACCAGCAGCGGGTTGACGAAGCGTTCCTCGAACTGCACGGCCACGTCGTTCTCGTGGTGGACGACGACGGAATGGAAGACCTCGGCCAGGGCACTGGCCTCGAAGGAGCGGCGCAGGTCGGACGTGGCCGGGATGCGCTCCAGCGTCACCACCTCGCACCGGTGGCGGTGGCCGCGCGCGGCGATCTCTGCCGCGATGTTGTTGATCTCCAGCAGGTCGGACTGCGCCTTGGGCGCGGCGATGAAGGTCCCCACCCCCTGCACCCGCAGCAGCACCCCGGCGTCGGTCAGCTCGCGCAGGGCGCGGTTGACCGTCATGCGGGAGGTGCCCAGCGCCGCCGACAGTTCGTTCTCCGACGGGATGCGGCGGTCGCTCGGCCAGTCGCCGGAGCTGATGTTGCCCAGGATGTAGGCCTTCACCTTCTCGTAGAGCGGGCTGGCGGAGGCAGGAAGGGCACTCATCGGACGCGATCCAACGGCATTTGCGGAAACTCCGGTGCGCTAGGTAGACACCCTTCGCGCTCTGTAAGCAAGCTGTGGAAGCAAGCTCAGGCCATCAGCCGGCGCATGACCGTGGCGTAGCGCTCGCCCACCGCCGCCCGCGCCCGGTGAACGCCGCCTTCGACCAGCTTGGTCCCCCGCACCCACACGCAGTCCACCGCCCGCGACCCGGCGCTGAAGATCCAGGTGTCGAGGATCTGGTCGTGCCGCCGCCCGACGAAGGAGGGCTGGGCCACGTCCAGCGACACGATGTCGGCGGGCGCGCCAACCGCGAGGCCGGTCGCCCCGCCCTGTCCCAGCGCCTGGGTCCCACCCTCCAGCGCCGCCATCAACAGCCGGTTGCCGGAGGACTGCATGGGGGCGGCCAGCACGTTGCGGGCGCGGCGGACGAGCCGCTGCGCGTATTCCAGCATGCGCAACTCCTCGGCAAGGCCGATCTGCACGTTGGAATCCGTGCCGATGCCGAAGCGCCCGCCGGCCGCCGCGAAGGACACGGTGTCGAGGATACCGTCGCCCAAGTTGCCCTCTGTGATCGGGCAGAGTCCGGCGACCGCCCCGCGCGCGGCCACCCCGGCGATTTCCTCCGGCGTCATGTGGGTGGCGTGAATCAGGCACCAACCGCTGTCCACGGGCTGGTTCGCCAGCAGCCATTCCACCGGGCGCGCGCCACTCCAGGCGAGGCAGTCCTCCACCTCGCGCACCTGCTCGGCGGCGTGGACGTGGATGGGCGCGCCCTCGGCCATGGCGACGACCGCCGACAGCTCCTCCGGCGTGACCGCGCGCAGGGAGTGCGGCGCCACGCCGACGTTGGCGCCCGGCAACGCGGCGGCGATGTCCCGGCAGCGCTCCAGAATGCGGGCGAACAGGTCGAGGTCGCTGATGAAGCGCCGCTGGCCGGCGTTGGGCGGCGCCCCGCCGAAGGTGGAATGGGCGTAGAAGACCGGCAGCAGCGTCAGCCCGATCCCCGTCTCCGCCGCCGCCGCGCCGATGCGCGCCGCCGTCTCCGCCGGGTCGGCGTAGGGGCGGCCATCCGCGTCGTGGTGCAGGTAGTGGAACTCGCCGATGCGGGTGAAACCGGCCTCCAGAAGCTCCACATAGAGGAAGGCCGCCACCGCCTCCACATCCTCGGGCGTCATGGCGCGGAGGAAGCGGTACATGATTTCCCGCCAGCTCCAGAAATTGTCGTCCGTCGCGCCGCGCAGCTCGGCCAAACCCGCCATGCCGCGCTGGAAGGCGTGGCTGTGCAGGCTCGCCACACCCGGCAGGGCGACGGCGTGGCGCTCGTCCTCCGATGCTGCTGGAACGCCGGTTTCCAGCCGCGCGATGCGCCCGCCCTCCACATGCAGCCGCACATCGTCGTGCCAGTCGTTGCCCAGCAGGGCGCTCGCGAAATGGAGGGTCGTCATCGCCGTGGGGCCTCCCAAACTCGTGCTGTTCCGGACCCGATCATTCGGGCACTTGCCTTCCGGATCAAGTTGTACATACAATCACAGACAGGTTCAAGCAACAGCAGCGGCGGAGCCGGGTTCATGTCCCTCGCCCTCTTCACCAACGCCCGTCTGGCACCGATGATCCGGGACGCGGCCGTCGTCGCGGACGGCGCCGTGCTCGCCCGGGACGGGACGATCCTCTACGCCGGCCCGCGCGACGGGCTGCCGGCGGAAGCGCAGAATGCCACGGCCCACGACTGCGGCGGACGGCTGGTCACGCCCGGCCTGATCGACTGCCACACGCACCTCGTCCACGGCGGCCACCGCGCCGCCGAGTTCGAGATGCGGCTGCTCGGCGCCACCTATGAGGAGATCGCGCGGGCCGGCGGCGGCATCGCCTCCACCGTCAAGGCCACCCGCGCCGCCGGGGAGGACGGGCTGGCGGCGAGCGCCCTGCCCCGCCTCGACCATCTTCTGGCGGAAGGCGTGACGGTGGTGGAGATCAAGTCCGGCTACGGACTGGACCTGCCGCACGAACGCGCCATGCTGCGCGCCGCCCGCCGCCTGGGCGAGCTGCGCCCGGTGCAGGTGGTCACCACCTTCCTCGGCGCCCACGCCCTGCCGCCGGGGGAGACGGACAAGGACGCCTACATCGACCGCCTGTGCGCCGACATCCTGCCGACGCTGGCCGCCGAAGGGCTGGTCGATGCGGTGGACGGCTTCTGCGAGGGCATCGCCTTCTCCCCGGCGCAGATCGCCCGCCTGTTCGAGACGGCCCACCGCCTCGGCCTTCCGATCAAGCTGCACGCGGAGCAACTGTCCAACCTGGGCGGCGCCGCGCTGGCCGCCAACCATGGTGCGCTGTCCGCCGACCACCTGGAGCATCTGGACGAGATCGGGGCCATCGCTATGGCGAAGTCGGGCACCGTGGCGGTGCTGCTGCCCGGCGCCTTCTACATGCTGCGGGAGACCCGGTTGCCGCCGGTGGACCTTCTGCGCCGCCATGGGGTCCCCATCGCGCTGTCCACGGACTGCAACCCCGGCACCTCGCCGCTCACCTCGCTGCTGCTGACCATGAACATGGCGGCGACCCTGTTCCGCCTGACGGTGGAGGAATGCCTGCTGGGCGTCACCCGCAACGCCGCCGCCGCCCTCGGCCTGTCGGCGACGGTCGGGACGCTGGAGCCCGGCAAGCGCTGCGACCTCGCCCTCTGGGACGCCGAAAACCCGGCGGAGCTGGTCTACCGCATCGGCTTCAACCCCCTGCACGCCCGTGTGTGGAAAGGCAACGTCCAATGACGACCCTTCATCACGTCCTCAGCCCCGGCGCCGTGCCGCTCGCCGTCTGGCGCGACATCTACCGGGGTGCGGCCGCCAGCCTCGACCCCGCCAGCGCCGCGCGGGTGGACGAGGGCGCCCGCCTGATCGCCGCCATCATCGCGAAGGGCGAGCCGGTCTACGGCGTCAACACCGGTTTCGGCAAGCTGGCGAGCGTCCGCATCGCCGACGCCGACCTGACGGCGCTCCAGCGCAACATCGTGCTGTCGCACGCCGCCGGCGTCGGTGACCCGCTGCCGCCCGCCATCGTCCGGCTGATCATGGCGCTGAAGCTCGCCAGCCTCGCCCAGGGCGCGTCGGGCGTGCGGTGGGACACGCTGATGCAGCTCCAGACCTGCTTCGCGAAGGGGCTGGTGCCGGTGGTGCCCGGTCAGGGCTCGGTCGGTGCCTCCGGTGACTTGGCGCCGCTGGCGCACCTGACCGCCGCCCTGATGGGCGTGGGTGCCTTCTTCGTCGATGGCGAGACCGTCCCCGCGACCGAAGCGCTGGCGCGCGTCGGGCTGGCGCCGCTGACGCTCGGTCCCAAGGAAGGGCTCGCCCTGCTGAACGGCACGCAGGTGTCCACCGCGCTGGCGCTGGCCGGCCTGTTCGAGGCGGAGCGGGTGTTCCAGTCCGCGCTGGTGACCGGCGCGCTCGCCACCGACGCCGCCAAGGGCTCCGACGGGCCGTTCGACGCGCGCATCCACCGGCTCCGCCGCCACCAGGGGCAGATCGACGTGGCCGACGCGCTCGGCCGGCTGATGGCGGGCTCGGGCATCCGCGCCTCGCACCGGGTCGGCGATCCGCGCGTGCAGGACCCCTACTGCCTGCGCTGCCAGCCGCAGGTGATGGGCGCCTGCCTGGACCTGCTGCGCCAAGCCGCCGCCACGCTGGCCGACGAGGCCAACGGCGTGTCCGACAACCCGCTGGTCTTCACCGACACGGGCGAGGTCATCTCCGGCGGCAACTTCCACGCGGAGCCGGTGGCCTTCGCCGCCGACATGATCGCCATGGCGCTGTGCGAGATCGGCTCCATCACCGAACGCCGGCTCGCCATGCTGATCGACCCGGCGCTGTCGGGCCTGCCGGCCTTCCTGACGCCCAATCCGGGGCTCAACTCCGGCTTCATGATCCCGCAGGTCACCGCCGCCGCTCTGGTGTCGGAGAACAAGCAGATGGCCCACCCGGCCAGCGTCGATTCCATCCCGACCTCCGCCAACCAGGAGGACCATGTGTCGATGGCCGCCCACGGCGCCCGGCGCCTGCTGCCCATGGCGCGCAACGCGGCGCATGTGGTGGGGCTGGAGCTTCTGGCCGCCGCCCAGGCCTGCGACTTCCACCGCCCGCTGGCCTCCAGCCCGGCGCTGGAGCGGGTCCGCGACCGCCTGCGGGCCGCCGTCCTGGCGCTGGAGGACGACCGCCACTTCGCCCCCGACATCGTGGAGGCCTCCGCCCTGGTGACCGGCGGCGCCGTGATCGCCGCGGCGGGCCTCGATCTTCCGGGAGTGAGCGCATGAACACCGACTGGCTGGCCGTGCGGCGCGGGTCGGCGCCGCTGATCCTCAGCATGCCGCACGGCGGCATCGACATCCCGGACGCCGTCGCCGAGCGGCTGGCGGATCCCTGGCTGGCCCGCAAGGACGCGGACTGGTGGATCGACCGGCTGTACGATTTCGCGGAGGAGCTGGACGCCACCATCGTCCGCACCACGGTCTCCCGCACGGTGATCGACGTGAACCGCGACCCCAGCGGCGCCTCGCTCTACCCCGGACAGGCAACCACCGACCTGTGCCCGCTGACCAGCTTCGACGGCGAACCGCTCTACAAGCCCGGCCAGGAGCCGGACGCGGCGGAGATCGCGGAGCGGCGGGCGCGCTGGTTCGCTCCCTACCACGCGGCGCTGACGGCGGAGATCGCCCGGCTGCGCGCGGCGCATCCCCGCGTGGTGGTCTACGACTGCCACTCCATCCGCTCCGTCGTGCCGCGCCTGTTCGAGGGGCGGCTGCCGGTCTTCAACATCGGCACCAACGGCGGCCGGTCCTGCGACCCGGCCTTGCAGGAGGCGGTCGCCGCCATGGCCGCCGCGTCGGGACGGTCCTGGGTGGTCAACGGCCGCTTCAAGGGCGGCTCCATCACCCGCCTGCACGCCCGCCCGCAGGACGGTGTGCACAGCCTCCAGATGGAGCTGTCCACCCGCGCCTATCTGGCCGAGCCGGAAGGCCCGGTCGGTCCCGAGAACTGGCCCGTGCTCTACGACCCCGCCCACGCCGCCCCGGTGCGCCGGACGTTGCGCGCCGTGCTGGACGCCTGCCTTTCCTTTGCCCGCACCCCTGCCTGAAAGACCGAGGAATTCGCGATGACCCGCCTCGACAACACCCGCAAGATCACGGCCCCGCGCGGCACCGAACGCACCGCCAAGAGCTGGCTGACCGAAGCGGCCCTGCGCATGCTGATGAACAACCTCGACCCCGAGGTGGCCGAGCGGCCGGAGGAGCTGGTGGTCTACGGCGGCATCGGCCGGGCCGCGCGCAACTGGGAATGCTTCGACCGCATCGTGGAATCCCTGCGCGCGCTGGAGGATGACGAAACGCTGCTCGTGCAGTCGGGCAAGCCGGTCGGCGTGTTCCGCACCCACGCGGACGCGCCGCGCGTGCTGATCGCGAACTCCAACCTCGTCCCGCACTGGGCCAACTGGGAGCATTTCCACGAGTTGGACCGCAAGGGCCTGATGATGTACGGCCAGATGACGGCGGGGTCGTGGATCTACATCGGCACGCAGGGCATCGTGCAGGGCACCTACGAGACCTTCGTGGAGATGGGCCACCAGCATTACGGTGGGTCCCTGAAGGGCCGCTGGATCCTCACCGCCGGGCTGGGCGGCATGGGCGGCGCGCAGCCGCTGGCCGCGACCATGGCGGGCGCCTCCTGCCTCGCCGTCGAATGCCAGCAGAGCCGCATCGACTTCCGCCTGCGCACCGGCTACCTCGACAAGGCCGCCGCCAGCCTGGACGAGGCGCTCGCCATGATCGAGGCCGCGACGGCGGAAAGCAAGGCGGTCTCCGTCGGCCTGCTCGGCAACGCGGCGGAGGTGCTGCCGGAGCTGGTGCGCCGGGGCGTGCGGCCGGACGCGGTGACCGACCAGACTTCCGCCCATGATCCGGTCAACGGCTACCTGCCGGCCGGCTGGACGGTGGCGGAGTGGGAAGCCCGCCGCGAGACCGACCCGGCGGGCGTGGCCAAGGCGGCGCGCGCGTCGATGGCCGAACATGTCCGGGCCATGCTGGCCTTCCACCGGGCCGGCGTGCCCACCTTCGACTACGGCAACAACATCCGCCAGATGGCGAAGGAGGAGGGCGTGGCCGACGCCTTCGCCTTCCCCGGCTTCGTGCCGGCCTACATCCGGCCGCTGTTCTGCCGGGGCGTCGGGCCGTTCCGCTGGGCCGCCCTGTCCGGCGATCCGGAGGACATCCGCAAGACCGACGCGAAGGTGAAGGAACTGCTGCCCGACGACGCGCACCTGCACAACTGGCTGGACATGGCGGGGGAGCGCATCCGCTTCCAGGGCCTGCCCGCCCGCATCTGCTGGGTGGGGCTGGGCGACCGCCACCGCCTCGGCCTCGCCTTCAACGAGATGGTGGCGCGCGGCGAGCTGAAGGCCCCCATCGTCATCGGCCGCGACCATCTGGACAGCGGCTCCGTCGCCTCCCCCAACCGTGAGACGGAGGCGATGCGCGACGGCTCCGACGCGGTGTCGGACTGGCCGCTGCTGAACGCCCTGCTCAACACGGCCAGCGGCGCCACCTGGGTGTCGCTGCACCATGGCGGCGGCGTGGGCATGGGCTTCTCGCAGCATTCCGGCGTCGTGATCGTCGCCGACGGCACGCCGGAAGCGGCGAAACGGCTGGAGCGCGTTCTATGGAACGACCCTGCCACCGGCGTCATGCGCCATGCCGACGCTGGCTACGAGATCGCCCAGAGCACCGCGCGCGAGAAGGGTCTGAGGCTACCGTCCGCCGACTTGTAAACGCGATCCTCGCGCGCCCCCGCTGTTCTCGGTTGAGTTTCCATCGTCGCTGCGTGCCGACCCGCAGCGGATGAAACCGTAAGCCCCTCTCCCTTCAGGGGAGAGGGGTTGGGGTGAGGGTGGCGCCGGCGAATGCCGGCCGGAAATTCTATTTTCCGCCCTTCCGGGCGTAACGACCCCTCATCCCAACCCTTCTCCCCCAAGGGGAGAAGGGCTTTGC
Source organism: Azospirillum mesophilum (assembly GCF_053470405.2). Classification (NCBI taxonomy): domain Bacteria; kingdom Pseudomonadati; phylum Pseudomonadota; class Alphaproteobacteria; order Rhodospirillales; family Azospirillaceae; genus Azospirillum; species Azospirillum mesophilum. The sequence goes on along the minus strand of NZ_JBPXMQ020000027.1, from coordinate 25,928 downwards.
AGCCGACGGCATGGAGGCTTGCGGGCGGGGATGATCGAGCCATCGGAGACCACATCGGCCACCGCTCCGGACGCGCCGCCCGCGCGCCGGGGCTTGGTCCTTTATTGGCCCGGCGAGCGGAGCTACGCGCGCAGCCACGAACGTGCCACCCACCTCACCATCGCCGAGCGGCTGGCGGCGCTCAAGGGCTTCGAGGCCGCCGGAGAGTTCGAGCCCGCCCGGCGCTATCCCGCCCCGGTCTATGTCCTGCCCGGCGACACGCTGGTCGGCGTGGCCGAGGCCGGGGCGCTGGGCATCCGCGGGGAGCACGACCTGTTCGGCGGGGTCGTCCCCCACCTCTTCGTCGCGACCAAGGCGATCACCCACCCGCTGGTCGCCCCGGATGCCCGCGCGCCGCGTGGCTGGTCCGCCGAGATGGGCCGGCGGGTCCGGGACGTGGTCCTTCCGGGTTTCACCGCCTACACCCGCGACGACACACGGCGCGCCGGGCAAAGCCTGCTCGAACGCGGCCCGGTGCGCGTCAAGCCGGTGCGGGAAACCGGCGGTCGCGGGCAGAGCGTCGTCGAGGACGCCGCCGGGCTGAAGGCCGCCCTCGACGCGGCCGATCCCATGGACCTGTCCCGCTGCGGTCTGGTGCTGGAAGAGGCCCTGTCCAACGTGGAAACGCTCAGCGTCGGGCAGGTGCGCGTCGGCGACCTCGTGGCGACCTACCACGGCCGGCAACGCCTGACGGCGGACAACGAGGGTGCCGAGGTCTACGGCGGGTCCGAACTGACGGTGGTGCGGGGCGGCTTCGACGCCGTGCTCGGCCTGCCCCTGCCCCCGCCGGTTCGGCTGGCGGTGGAGCAGGCCCGGACCTACGACGCCGCCGCGACGGCCTGTTTCCCCGGCTTCTTCGCCTCCCGGCGCAACTACGACGTTCTCCAGGGGTTGGACTCCCGTGGGCAGCGGCGCTCCGGCGTGCTCGAACAGTCCTGGCGCGTCGGCGGGGCCAGCGGCGCCGAGATCGCCGCGCTGGAGGCCTTCTGGCGCGACCCGGCCCTGCGGGTGGTCCGCGCCACCTGCGTCGAGGCCTACGGTGAGGACGCAGCACTTCCGCCGGGAGCGACCGTGCATTTCCGCGGTCTGGACGAGCGGGTGGGCTTCATCACCAAATATACGCTGATCGAACGAGTGGACGTTTAATGCGGATTTCGATGGGTTGTGGATACCCCGTTTCCTGCCGTCATGCCCGGACTTGATCCGGGCATCCACGGCGGCGGATGGACGATACCGAGATGGCGTGGATGACCGGGTCAAGCCCGGTCATGACGATGGAAAGGCGTCTAAGTCCAACGGAAAACTGCTCTAACGAATGGACCTGGATTGATGGCGACAAGGGACGACAGCATCGACATCGCGGTCGACGACCAGCACATCGCCGGTACCCTGGTGGCCCCGGCCTCGGTCATCCCCGGCTTCCTGTTCATTCATGGCTGGAGCGGCAGCCAGGAGCAGTATCTGGCGCGGGCGCGGGAGATCGCGGCGCTCGGCTGCGTGTGCCTGACCTTCGACCTGCGCGGCCACGCCCGCACCGACGCGCAGTTCGAAACCGTCACGCGGGAGGACAACCTGCGCGACGTGATCGCCGCCTACGACGTCCTGACCGCCCAGCGGGGCGTCGATCGGCAGGCCATCGCCGTGGTCGGCAGCAGCTATGGCGGGTATCTGGCGACGATCCTCAGTTCGCTGCGCCCCGTCCGCTGGCTCGCCCTGCGGGTCCCAGCGCTCTACAAGGACGAGGACTGGGACGTGCCCAAGCGGAGGCTCGACCGGGACGAGATCGCCACCTATCGCCGGGGCGTGGTGCGCGCGTCGGAGAACAGGGCGCTCAAGGCCTGCGCGGCCTTCGCGGGCGACGTGCTCATCGTCGAGTCCGAGCATGACGACATCGTCCCGCACCCGGTCATCACCAACTACCGCAAGGCGTTCGAGAAGGCCCATTCGCTGACCTACCGCGTGATCGAGGGGGCCGACCACGGCCTGTCGGAGGAGCCGTGGCAACAGGCCTACACCTCGCTGCTCGTGACCTGGGCGGCGGAGATGGTGCTGGGCGCGCGGGAGGGGGGTGCCGCGTCGGCGGTCCACACGCACCGCCAGCCGATGCCGCAACGCCAGCCGCCGACCGAGGCGTAACGAACGGGAATTGCCGCCGGAGGGTCCGCCATGCGAGCCGACCGAGTCTTGAAAACCGTCCTGCCCGTGGCCTTCCTGGGCCTGACTGCCTGCGCGCGCGAGCCCGCACCGGCTCCTTCCGCGCCCTCGCCGTCGCGGCAATATGTGCCCATCGTCCTGGAACCGGAGGCCGTGACACGGACGGCGCAGGGGTGCGGCGTACCCATCCTGATCGAGGACGAAAGCGCCGCCGGGTTCCAGCGCCTCAGCCTCGCCGCCCAGGCGCTGGACCGCGACGGGCGGTTCCTGGAGGAAAGCCGCTTCGACGCGCAGCGCGAACCGGTGCTCGACCCGCTCTACTACACCGCCACGATGCGGTTCGGGAAAGCCACCTGCCAAGCCATGAGGAGCGTCGTCGTCACAGAGGCCGCCTGCACGGGCAAGGCCGGCACGCCCAGCTCCTGTTTCGACCGCCTGCAACTGCGCGACCGGTCCGGCAGCCGGCTCCGCTTCCGCCTGCGCTGACCGGCGATGCGGGACGCAACGCTCACCTCGTCGCGCTCTCGGCGCGGGGCGGGGCGGCGACCGGAACGTCCCGGCGGGTCAGGTAGTCGGTCGCGGCCAGCGAGAACAGGATGGCCAGCCAGAACAGGCCGGCCCCGGCCGCGACGCGGGTCAGGACCGGGCCGCGGAACAGCTTCATGAAGATTGTGACGACCAGCGCGGCCTTCGCGGCCGACACGCACAGCGCCACGACGATGTTGAACGTCCCCATGGGCACATAGGCCAACCCCAGGGTCAGGCCGAGCAGCGCCAGAAGCCCCAGCCATGTGAGGACGAGGGAGCGCGGGGGCGCCGCGCCGGCCTTGCTCATGGCCCGCTCCTCCCGACCAGATAGATCAGCGGGTAGAGCACGACCCACACGATGTCCACGAAGTGCCAGTAAAGCCCGGTCACCTCCACCGGCGTGTAGTAACGCGACGAAAAGGCCCCCCGCCAACTCCGCACCGCCATCACGGCGACCAGCCCGATGCCGACGGCGACATGCACGCCGTGCACCCCGGTCAGCATGAAGTACAGGAAATAGAACAGCTCCACGGCGTGTGCCTGCGGGCCGGTCTTGTCGAAATTCAGGCCGGGCACGAGATGCTCCGACCATTCCTTGTAGTATTCCAGCCCCTTCAGCCCGAGGAACAGCAACCCCAGCAGCGCCGTGACGCCGAGCAGCCGCGTCACCGTCCGTTGCCGGCCCCGCTCCGCCGCGTGCACCGCCCAGGCGATGGTGAAGCTGCTGGTCAGCAGGACCACCGTGTTGACCGTGCCGATCACGATCTTCGTCTCCCGCCCGGCCTCGGCGAAGCCCTCCGGGAAGGTGGCGCGGGCGTGGGTGTAGGCGAACAGCATGCCGCCGAAGAACAGCACCTCCGTCGCCAGGAAGACCCACATGCCGAAGCCGGCGGTCTCCGCCTGCTGGCGCATCGTGGCGTATTGGGGTTCGGGCTGAAGCTCAGGCATCCTGTGGCTCCGCGTCCGGCCGGTACTGGTAGGGCGGGCGGGTGACGGTCGGCGTCACGTCGAAGTTGTGCGGCGGCGGCGGGGAGCTGGTCCGCCACTCCAGCCCGGTCGCAGCCCAGGGGTTGTCGCCCGCGCGCTCCCCCCGGATCAGCGACCAGCCGAGGTAGAACAGCGGCAGCGCGTAGCCGACCGCCAGGATTGACGCGCCGGCCGACGACAGCACGTTCCAGATCTGGAACTCCGGCGGGTAGGTGGCGTAGCGCCGCTCCATCCCCAGATAGCCCAGGATGAACTGCGGGAAGAAGGTCAGGTTGAAGCCGAAGAAGATCAGCAGCGCGGCCAGCCGCCCCCACCATTCCGGGTAAAGCCGCCCGGTGATCTTCGGCCACCAGTAATGCAGCCCGCCGAAATAGGCGCTGACCATCCCGCCGACCATGATGTAGTGGAAATGCGCCACCACGAAATAGGTGTCGGTGGCGTGCACGTCGAAGGCCAGGTTGGCGACGAACAGCCCCGTCAGCCCGCCGATGGTGAACAGCCCGATGAAGCCCAGCGCGTAGAGCATCGGCGCGTCGAAGCTGATCCAGCCCTTGTGCAGCGTGGCCGTCCAGTTGAACACCTTGATGGCCGACGGCACGGCGATGATGTAGCTGAGCAGCGAGAAGACCAGCCCGGCGTAGAGCGAGATGCCGGCCACGAACATGTGGTGCGCCCAGACGAAGAAGCCGATGCCGGCGATGGCGATGCTGGACCAGACCACGAACTTGTAGCCAAACAGCGGCTTGCGCGCGAAGCAGGGCACGATCTCGCTGATCACGCCGAAGCCCGGCAGGATCATGATGTAGACCGCGGGGTGGGAGTAGAACCAGAACAGGTGCTGGAACAGCAGCGGGTCCCCGCCCAGCGCCGGGTCGAAGATGCCGACGCGCAGCAGCCGCTCCACCGCGACCAGCGCCAGCGTGATCGCCAGGACCGGTGTCGCCAGCACCAGGATCAGCGCCGTGGCGTAGTTCGACCAGATGAACACCGGCAGCCGGTACCAGGTCAGGCCCGGCGCGCGCAGCCGGTGGATGGTGACGATGAAGTTCAGCCCCGTCAGGATCGAGGAGAACCCCGACACGAACACCGCCGCCAGCGCCAGCACGACGTAGCCGTTGGAATACATCGACGAGAATGGCGTGTAGAAGGTCCAGCCCGTGTCCACCCCGCCGGCGGCGATGGCGACCAGCCCCAGCGTGCCGGCAAAGACGAACAGGTACCAGCTCAGCAGGTTCAGGCGCGGGAAGGCCAGATCCTTCGCCCCGATCATCAGCGGGATCAGGAAGTTGCCCAGCGTCGTCGGGATCGACGGGATCAGGAAGAACCACACCATGACGATGCCGTGCATGGTGAACAGCCGGTTGTAGGTGTCCGGCTGGAAGACCCCCGCCGGCGTGATCAGGTTGTAACGGATCAGGGTCGCCGCCGCGCCGCCGACGAAGAAGAACAGCGTGATGGACAGGGTGTAGAGGATGGCGATCCGCTTGTGATCCCTGGTCAGCAGCCAGGACCGCAGCGTGAAGCCCTCCGCCGTCAGATAGCTGGGCGGGGCGGCGGCGGGCTCGTCCGTGAAGGTCGCGGTGGTCATCTTGCGGGCCTCTCCGCCGGCCTCAGGGATTCGTTTCCCAGGGATTTGATGTAGGCGACGATCCTGACCAGATCCTCCTCGCCGATCTGGCCGGCGAAGGACGGCATGATGGCGGGATAGCCGGCGGCGATCTGCGCCTTCGGCATCAGGATGGAATCGCGGATGTAGCGGTCGTCGGCGGTGACGGTCTCGCCGCTCGCCAGCGGCACCGGGCGGCCGTAGAGCCCTTCCAGCGGCGGCGCGTGCACGGTGCTGGCGCCGCCGTGGCAGCCGCTGCACCCGTATTGCCGGAACAGCGCCGCCCCTTCCTGCGCCAGCGTTTCCCCGGTGCCCTGCTGGTCGAGCCAGCGCTGGAAGTCGCCGCGCTCCATCACCGTGACGATGCCGCCCATGTGGGAATGGTCGGTGCCGCAGAACTCCGCGCAGAACAGGCGGTAGTCGCCGACCTTGGTCGGGGTGAACCACAGGATCTCGTACCGGCCGGGCACGGCGTCCTGGCGGATGCGGAAGGCCGGGATCGCGAAGTCGTGGATCACGTCCTGCGAGCTGAGGACGAGGCGCACCGGCTGCCCGACGGGAACATGCAGGGCGTCGATCTCCCGCTGGCCGCCGGGATGCTCGACCTTCCACATCCATTGCTTGCCGACCACGTAGATGTCCGTCGCGTCCGGCGGCGGACGGTGCAGCGTGATGTAAAGGTCGGCCCCCCAGGCGTAGAGGCCGAGGAACAGGACGAAGGTCGCCGCCGTCCAGGCCACCTCCACCCTCCAGGTCCGGCGCAGCCGGTCGCCGCGCTCCGCCTTGCTGCCCTTGCGGTAGCGGACGCAGAAGGTGATCATCAGCCCGAAGACCAGCAGCAGGATGAAGCCGCTGGTCGCGACCAGCCCGGCGAACAGCCAGTTCATCGAACTGGCGTGGGCGGAGGCCGTGGCCGGCAGGAATTGGATGTCGCTTCCCATCGCGGCTCACCCCCTCCCCGCCGGGCGCGCGGCGCGGACGACGACGAGGCCGAGCGCCAGCATCGACACGGCCCCCGTCGCCTTCACCAGCGCGCCGATCGCGAGGCTGTACCGCCCCTGCACGGGGTCGTAGGCGTAGCAGAGCAGCAGCGCGTGCTCCGCCACCGACGCGATGGCCCCGCGCGAGGCGTCCACCAGCCCCAGCCGCAAATCCATCGGGTCGTAGCCGACGCCGAGGATGTAGCGCGACACCACCCCGCCCGGCGCCAGCAGCACCACGCCGGCGGGATGGGCGTACTGCTCGATGGCCGGGTCGAAGCGGTAGGGGAAGCCCGCCGCGTCGGCAAGGCGCCGCACCGCCCCCTCCTCCCCGGTCAGAAAACGCGCGGCGTCGGCGAAGGCGGGGTCGCGGCCGAGGTGCCGCGCCTTCAGCGCCGCCGCGTCGGCGGGTGTCTCGCCGGGGTCGATGCTGACCGCCAGCACGCCATAATCCCGGCCGGGCTCCAGCGGAACCTTTTGCAGCGCCGCCGCAAGGTCGCCCAGGACAACGCCGCACAGCGTCGTGCAGTGGAAATAGTCGAAGACGAGGACCAGCGGCTTGCGCTCCGCGAACAGCGCGCCGGTCTCGACCGCCCGCCCCTGCTCGTCGCGCAGGGTCACGTCCTTCGGCAACTGCGCGCCGGGATGCTGCGCGAAGGCCAGCTCGCCGAAGGCCGACGCGGGCAGCGTGGACGGGGCCGCCCGTGCGGCTCCAGACGGCAGGACCGCGATAAGAACGAGCAGGAGCAGCGCGATCATGGCTTCGCCCCCGGCCAGTCGGGGATGCCCTGCTCCGCCACCCGGCGCATCGCCTCGTTGATGGGAACGCGGGCGACGCCCTGTTGCCGGTCCACCCAGCCGTAGCTGTTGAGCCGCCGCTCCGCCTCCGCCCGGTAGGCCCGCATGTCGGCGGCGGGCTTGGTCTGAAGCTGGGGCTCCGGCATGGCGGTGACGAGCCCCTTAGGCTGGTCGCGCGTGGCGTCGGGGAAGACGAACATCAGCGCAACGACCACCAGCACGATCAGGCCGGCGGCCAGCCCGGCCAGCAGACCAATCACCCAGAGCGGCGTGTCGCGCGTCTCCACCCGCGTGTCGGGATTGCCGGCATCCTCCTCCGGCGGCGGGCGGTGACCGCGCTTCGACAGGCCGAACAGGAGGGCCGCCGCCACCCCGGCAACGCGGGCGCCCACACCGCCGCTCCGGTTCATCCGCGCCAGATCATCCATGGCGCGCCCCCTCCGCCATCCCGGCGGCACGTGCAGTCACCCGATCCAGCCGCCGCCGGCCAGCTACCAGATTCCACCGATAGAACCCGCCCCAGGCGGCTCCCATCACCAACGTCGCCAGCGGCGCGAACCACGTCCAGCCGCCCGCCGTCCCCGGCAGGACCAGCCACCAGCATTCCAGGACATGCGCGGCAAGCAGCAGCGCGCACACCGCCGCCAGCCCCACCCGGCTGCGCTTCACCGGCCACCAGATCAGCGCGAAGAAGGGCAGCACGCCCTGCCCGAAGGCCCCCAGCACCGCCAGCCAGCCCCAGCCGCCGGCCAGCCGCGGCACATACCAGGAGATCTCGTGCGGCAGGTTTTCCTCCCACACGATCAGGAACTGCATGAAGGACAGGTAGAACCACAGCAGCACGCCCGCGATCAGCAGGCTGCCCAAATCCATGCGCGGACCGGGCTCCGGCGCCGAACCGGTGAGGACGGCGGTCAGCGTCGCCAGGGCCAGCGCCGCCAGCAGATGGCCGCTGATGACCATCATGCCGTAGACGCTGGAGCCCCAGTCGGGCTCGATGGACATGGTCCAGTCGAAGGCCGCGAAGGTGGCGGTCAGGCCCAGCAGGATCAGCCCCGGCGCGGCGAGCGGCCCAGCCCCCTCCCGCCGCACCCGGATCCACCACAGCAGCAGCCAAACCGCGACATAGACCACCGAGCGCGCGATGAAGAAGGGGGCGTTCAGGTAGAAGCCGTTCTTCAGATGCGCCGCCGCCTCCGGCCGCGCCCAGGGGTAGACCAGCGGCAGCGCCAGCAGGATCGGCACCAGCAGAACCGCGAGCAGCGGCAGCGTCGAGGCCGCCGCCGTCAGCGGCGCACAGGCCGCCCGGCCCCAGCGCCCGCCGGTCAGGTCGTGGGCGAACAGCAGCATCAGCGCGCCGAGCGGCAGCCCGATCCAGAAGGCGAAGGCGGCCAGCCAGCCGCGCAGCAGAGCCTCCCAGCTCATCGCAAGCCCTCCCGCACCGGGTCGGGAAGGGACGCGGCGGCAACGCGCTGGCTGTCCTGAAGCGCGCGGATGTAGGCGGCGATGGCCCAGCGGTCGTCGGAATCCACGCGGTCGGCGTAGGAATACATCACGCCCCAGCCCTGCGTGATGACGTCGTAGAAATGCTGCGTCGGCGCCGCGCGCAGCCGGTCGATGTGGAAGGAGGGGGGTGCGGGGAAGCCGCGCTTGACGATCATGCCGTCGCCCTCCCCCAGATAGCCGTGGCAGGGGGTGCAGTAGACCTCGAACCGCTCCTTTCCGCGCGCCAGCAGGGCCGGGGTCAGCGCTGGCGCCGGGCGGGGCACATCTTCCCGCGCGACGGTTCCGGCGGGCGGGACGGGCGGCCAGATCTTGCGGTCGGGCAGCGCGTTCGCGGGGCGCCACGTCTTGTCGCGCGGCTGGTCCGCCATGTTGTCGCAGGCCCCCAGCGCCATCACGGCAAGGATCAGCAGAGCCGGCACCCTCATGGCGGCACCTCCGCGATCCGGGCCGGGGTGCCGGCGAGCAGCCGGTGCAGCAGTTCGCGGTCGCCGGTGCCGTCCCGCGCCTCCACCCTGATCAGGAACCGGTCCTGCGAGGCGCGCTCCATCCCTGGCGCGTCGAAAATCGGGTCATACAGGCGCGGCAGACGGCAGGACCAGCCGAAGGCGACGATCCCCGCCAGGATCATCGACAGGGCGGCCAGCTCGAAGGTCGTAGTGCTGAAGGCCGGCCAGCTGTTCAACGGCCGCCCGCCGATGTTCAGCGGGTAATGCACCGCCATGCCGATGTATTGCAGGATGAAGCCCGCGACGGCGCCCACCACCCCGGCCGCAAAGATGACCAGCGGCAGCGCCCCGCCGCGCCGGCCCAGGATGTCGTCCACCCCCTCCACCGCGTGGGGACCGTAGACCTCCATGCGCGAGAATCCGCCCTCCCGCAGGCGGCGCAGCGCGTCGAGCATGGCGTCCGGGCTGTCGAAGGCGGCGACGATGCGGCTCATCCCCCCTCCCTCCGCTTCTTGTGCAGGAGTTCGCGCATCTCGAACATCGAGACCATCGGGATGAAGCGCAGCAGCAGGAAGAAGCCGGCCAGGAACAGCCCCACCGACCCGGCCAGCGTCGCCCAGTCCCAGAAGGTCGGGTTGAAGACGAACCAACTCGATTCACTGTAATTCCGGTGCAGGCCGGAAACGACGATGACGTAGCGTTCGATCCACATGCCGACCACCACACCCGCCGCGATCAGGAACAGCAGCGGCCGGTTCAGCCGCACCGCGCGGCTCCACAAAAGCTGTGTAACCACGCCGTTCAGCAGGATCTTCGCCCAGTACCAGGGCGCGTAATAGCCGCCGAGCTGGGCGAGGACTTCGGTAATCTCCCGCTCCTCCCCCCGGTAGAAGGGCATGAAGACTTCCAGCAAGTAGCAGTAGGACAGCAGCAGGCTGGCCGTCAGCATCAGCCGCGCCAGCACGTCGATGTGGCGCAGCGTGATGACCCCGGAGAGATCGAAGGCGCGTTGCAGGGGGATGACCAGCATCAGCACCACGGCGAAGCCCGACAGCACCGCCCCGAAGATGAAGTAGGGCGGGAACTGCGTCTCGTGCCAGCCGGGCGTCAGGCCGCCCGCGAAATCCAGCCCGACGATGCTGTGGATGGAGCAGACCAGCGGCGCCATCAGCGCCGCCAGCACGAGGTACAGAGACTTGAACGCCCGCCAGTGCCGCGACGACCCCTGCCAGCCCAGCGCCAGGATGCCGTACAGAATCCGCTGCCAGCGCCGCGTCGCACGGTCGCGCAGGGTCGCCAAATCGGGGATCAGCCCGACGTACCAGAAGACCACCGACCCGATCACGTAGACCAGGATCGCCACGAAGTCCCAATGCAGCGGGCTGCGGAACTGCGGCCACACCGCCATGGTGTTGGGGTACGGGAACAGCCAGTAGAAATACCACCAGCGCCCCAGGTGGATGATCGGCATGATGCCGGCGCAGGCGACGCAGAAGACCGTCATGGATTCGGCGATGCGGCTGGTGGCGCTGCGCCACTCCGACCGGGTCAGGAAGAACAGGGCGGAGATGATGGTCCCGCCGCTCGCCATGCCGACCCACCAGACGTAGTTCCCGATGGCGAAGCCCCAGGCGACCGGCCAGTCGATGCCCCAGATCCCCACCCCGCGCACGAACAGCCAGCCCAGCGCCACCGCGAACAGCAGCAACAGGCCCAGCGACAGCCCGAAGCCGATCCACCACCAGAGCGGCGTCGGCCGCTCCAGCACGAGGTCGCTGACATGGTCGGTGACCGAGCGCGGCGTCACGCCCGGTTCCACCACCCGCCCCACCTGCCCCACCCGCCGAGGATCCTCCGCGACGACGCTCACCGGTCACGCCTCCTGAATGTCGGGGTTCGGGTTGCGCAGCCGCGCCTGGTAGGTGGTGCGCGGGCGGGTGTTCAGCTCGGTCAGGACTCCGTAGTCGAGCGGGCTCCCCTTGCGCCGGCGGACCGCGCTGTCCGGGTCGTTGGCGTCGCCGAAGACGATGGCCTCCGCCGGGCAGGCCTGCTGGCAGGCGGTCGTCACCTCGCCGTCGCGGATGGGGCGCCCCTCGCGGTCGGCGGCGATGCGGGCCTCGCGGATGCGCTGGATGCAGTAGGTGCACTTTTCCATCACGCCCCGCGCCCGCACGGACACGTCGGGATTCCAGGACAGCGACAGCCGCGGGTCGTCCTGCGAATAGTTGAAGTAGTTGAAGCGCCGGACCTTGTATGGGCAGTTGTTGGAGCAGAAACGCGTGCCGATGCAGCGGTTGTAGACCATCACGTTCAGCCCGTCGCTGTCGTGCACGGTCGCCGCGACGGGGCACACCACCTCGCAGGGGGCGTTCTCGCAATGCATGCAGGGCATCGGCTGGAAGAATGTTTCCTCCGGCGCCTCCGCCCCGCCCCGGTACCACGTGTCCACGCGGATCCAGTGCATCTGGCGGTTCCGCAGCACCTCCTCCCTGCCCACGATGGCGATGTTGTTCTCAGCCTGGCAGGCGGCGGTGCAGGCCCCGCAGCCGATGCAGGAATTGAGGTTGATCGCCATCGCCCAGGCGTTCCGCTTGTACTCCCAGGCGGGATAGAGCGACTGGTCGGGCTCCGGCCTTTGGGCGAAGTGTTGGTTCTCCCGGAATTCGTCCAGAGTCGCCGCGCGGACCGGGTCCGGCGATTCGATCATCTGGTGGTGCTGCGTCGCCGCCAGCCGGTGGGTGTCGCCCGTTTTGCGCAGTTCCACAGCCGCTTGCCAAAGTGAATTGTGAGCGCGCAGCCGGAAGGCGTCGAAGCCGATACCCTTGCCGATCCTTCCGGCGACCCGCCGCCCAAAGCCGAACGGCAGGGTGACGCAGTCCGGCGCGTGGCCGGGCACCACCCAGACCGGCGCATGGACGGTCCCGGCGGCGGTCGTCACCGCCACCACATCCTCGTTCTTCAGGTCGAGCCGGGCCGCCGTGGCCGGCGCCAGCAGCGCGGCGTTGTCCCAGGTCAGCGTCGTGAGGGGGCGGGGCAGTTCCTGAAGCCAACCGTTGTTGGCGTGCCGCCCGTCGCGCAGCCAGGGATCCGGCCGGAACAGCGCGGTCAGTGCCCCGGAGGCCAGCGACGCCACGGGGGGCGGCAGGCGTTCCGCGAGGTCGCCGGCCACCCGCACCGCGACCGGCGAGGCGGCGCTGCCCTCCACCACGCCCACGCGGACGGACTCCGTCCAGAAGGCCTCCGCGTCCGCCTCTCCACGGTCTCGCGCGGCCTGCATCCAGTGGTCGCGGACGATGCCCATCCCGTTCGGTCGGGGCTCCCCGCCCAGCACGGCGAGGAGTTCGTGCGGCGACCAGCCGGCCCACAACGGCTGAAGCTGCGGCTGGATGATGGTCGCGGTGCCGTCGAAGGCGCGGGCGTCGCTCCACCGCTCGTAAACGTGCGATTCCGGGACGTGCCATGTGCTCAGCATGGCGGTCTCGTCCACATGGGTGCCGAGATGCACGGACAGCGGCACCCGCCCCAGCGCCTCGATGAACCCGACATCGGCCGGGGCGGTGAAGGCCGGGTTGACGCCCATCATCACCAGCGTGTCCACCCGGCCCGCCGCCATGTCCCGGACCAGCGCGGCCAGCGAGGCCGCGTGATCCACCGGATCGACCTCCACCGGGTCGGTGTGGACGACCGGCGCGTCGAGTGCCGCGTTCACGGCATGGACCAGCGCGTGCACGGCGGCTGGCTGCGCCGGGCCGGCGTGGAGCAGCACCGCCCCCCGGTTGCGGGCCAGATCGCGGGCCACCGGGCCGACCCAGCCCGGCCCCCGCCCTTTCCAGTCCGCCGGCCCGGCGCCGAGTTCGGCGGCCAGCGCGCGCAACGCACCCTCGATCTCATCCGGACGGGCGACGAAGCGGTGGTCGGCGCGGGCGCCGGCCAGGGTCGGCGTGCTTTCCACGGCGTAGAGGCGGCTCATCCCGTCTGGATCGCCCTCCTCCGCCGCACGGCGCCGGCGCGCGAAGTCACGGGCGTGGCGCAGATGGCCGGGGGTGCCGTCCAGCAGGTCGCTTTCGATGGCGAGGATGACCTTCGCCCGGTCGACCTGCGGGATCGTCTCGACCGGCCAGCCGAAGGCCAGCGTGGCGCCGGCCCGCGCGTTGTCCCGCCCGTCCGCCTCCCAGCGGTGCCATTGCATCTCCGGGAAGCGGCGCCTCAGCGCCTCCATCTGCGCGGCCAGCGTCGGCGAGGTCACGGCGCCGGTCAGCACGCGCAGCCCCTGCCCCCGGCGGGCCTGCAACAGGGCCGCGCGCTCCGTCAGGGCCGTCACGAAGGCATTGGCGCCGGCGATGCGGCCCTGGGACAGGACATTCTGCGACCGGTCGGGGTCGTAGAGGTCGAGGATGCTCGCCTGGATGACCGGGTCCAGCGCGCCGAGGCTGGCGGGGTGGGCCGGGTTGCCCTCCACCCGCACCGGGCGGCCCATCTGGTGGATGACCAGAACTCCGTCGGCGTAGCCGCCGCGCGTCACCGCCGTGGCAAAGCGGCGCGGCAGGCCGGGGACGAGGCCCGGCGGCATTTCCACATAGGGCACCGCCTCGTCAGGGACGGTGCTTTGCCCGCAGGCGGCCAGCCCGCCGAGCGCGAAGGACGCCCCCATCAGCTCCAGCAGGCGGCGCCGGCCGATCCGCGCCTCGGCCATGGAGGGCAGGCCCGGAAACTCCCGCTGGAGCAGCGCCATCACCTCCGGCTCGCGCGCAAGCTCGCCCAGGCTGCGCCACAGGGCGCGGCCCCGCTTGCCGTCCAGGCGGCGGGCGATGGAAGAGCGGTCGGTCACCGGATCCTCGCTCATCGATGACACACCGAGCAGTCGGACAGGGTTTCGGGGTGGATGTGGTACATCGCCACCAGCCGCTCTCCGGAGGGCGTGTCGGGGCTGGGCTTCCAGTCCGGGTTGAACACCTCCTCGCGCGGGCGGAGGTTCGGGGCGGGATCGCGGTGGCAGCCGAGGCACCAGCCCATCTGAAGGCTCGCTCCCTTCCAGGTCAGCGGCATCCGGTCGACGGGACCGTGGCAGGTGGTGCAGCCCACCCCCTTGGCGACGTGGATGCTGTGGTTGAAGAACACGTAGTCGGGCAGCGCGTTGACCCGATTCCAGCGCAGCGGCACGCCCTGGGCGAGGCTTTGCCGCACCGGTTCCAGGAGCTTGGCGTTGGTCCAGATCTGCGAATGGCAGGTCATGCAGACATGCGTCGGCGGCAGCCCGGCCGTTGCCGACACCTCCACCGACGTATGGCAATAGCGGCAGTCGATCCCCAGCCCGCTGACGTGATGCTCGTGGCTGAAGGGAACCGGCTGCGTCTGCACGAAGCTCTTTTCCGTGTAGTAGCGGACCTTCGGGAACAGCCATCCCCCGCCGGCCAGCGTCACCGCCCCCGCGACGGCCGTGCACAGCACGACCTTCGTCACGAGGTTGGCGGTGGGACCGAAAACGGCCGGCATGCGGGCGGCTCCCGTCAGCGTGAGGGGCGGCGTGAGGGGCGTGGCTCAGGCACTACCCACCCTCAAGGTCGCGGGCGACGATCCGGTTCCGCTCCTTTCTCGAATGTCACCGATTGGGGAAGGCGGCCGTCAGGTACCCGGCAGCATCCGCCGCAGCACCTCGTCGCGCAGCACGAAGCGATGGTAGAGGGCCGCCAGGATGTGCAGCCCGGCCGCCCCCAGCAGCACGTAGCTCAGCACCACATGGACGTCGCCGGATGAACGGCCCAGCTGCGACCCTTCCGCCATCAGCGAGGGCAGCGGCAACGCCCAGAACAGCGTCACCGTCCAGCCGCGAGCGGAGGCGTTCATCCAGCCCAGCACCGGCACGGCCACGAGAAGCAGATAGAGCAGCCAGTGGATCAGCGACGACGCGGCGTTCTGCCATCCCGGCAGGCCCGCGGGCGGCGGCGGGGCCGGGTGGGTCAGCCGCCACGCCAGCCGGCACAGCAGCAAAATCACGATCAGCAAACCAAAGGACAGATGCAAATTGATCAAGGTTTCCGGCTGGGTGCCCCGGCGGATTTCGGGCATCGTCCAGGCGATGGCGTATTGGACGATCAGAAGCAGCGCCATCACCCAGTGCAGCACCATCGCCACCGGGGTGTAGCCGGCGAATTCCCGCCCGGATTCCTGCGGGCGGGAAACATAGGGATCGTATTGCATCGGCGCCTCCGTTGCCTGTCGGCAAGATAAGTGGCGCGCGTGCCCGGTTCGGCCATGGTCCGCCGTTGCCCGGATTGAAGAAACGGTTACGGCGGCGCGATCAGGATCGCGCGGAAGTCGTTGACGTTGGTCAGGGTCGGGCCGGTGACGACGCTGTCGCCGATGCCCTCGAAGAAGCCGTGCCCGTCGTTGTCGGCGAGGCTGTCCTTGGGCTTGATGCCGCGCTCCCAGGCGCGGGCCAGACTGTCGGGGGTCAGGATGGCCCCGGCGATCTCCTCCAGCCCGTCCACGCCGTCGGTGTCGCCGGCGATGGCGTGGATGGCCGGATGCCCGTCCAGCGCGATGCCCAGCGCCAGCAGGAACTCCACATTGCGCCCGCCCCGGCCCTGGCCGCGCACGGTTACCGTGGTCTCTCCGCCCGACAGCAGCACGCACGGTGCCGTGAAGGGCTGGCCGCGTTCGGCCACCTGGAGCGCCAGCCCGGCCATGACCTTCCCGACGTCGCGCGCCTCGCCCTCGATGCGGTCGCTCAGGATGTGCACGGCGTATCCGGCCTCCCGCGCCACCACGGCGGCGGCTTCCAGGGCCATCTGCGGGGTGGCGATCATGCGCGTCTCGCAGCCGGACAGGCGCGGGTCGCCGGGCTTGACGCTCTCGCCCCGGCCGCTTTCCAGGATTTCCAAGACCTTGGGCGGCACCGTGATGCCATAGCGCTTGATGATCGCCAGCGCGTCGGCGCAGGTCGTCGGGTCGGCGACGGTGGGGCCGGAAGCGATGTCCATGGGGTTGTCGCCCGGCACGTCGGACAGCAGCAGAGTAACCACGCGGGCCGGGTGGCAAGCGGCGGCGAGCCGCCCGCCCTTGACGCCCGACAGGTGCCGGCGCACGCAGTTCATCTCCGAAATCGTGGCGCCGGAGGCGAGCAGCGCGCGGTTGACCGCCTGCTTGTCGTCCAGCGTCAGCCCGTCCAGCGGCTGCACCAGCAGGGCCGAGCCGCCGCCGGAGATCAGGCACAGGACGAGGTCGTCGGCGGTCAGCCCCGACACCAGCGCCTGGATCCGCTCGGCCGCGACCATCCCGGCGGCATCGGGCACAGGATGCGCCGCCTCCACGATCTCGATCCGGTCGCAGGACACCGCGTAGCCGTAGCGGGTGACCACGAGACCGGACAAATCACCCGGCCAGTGGTCCTCCACCGCCTTCGCCATCGCCGCCGAGGCCTTGCCCGCCCCGATCACCACCAGCCGCCCCTTCGGAGGCTCCGGCAGGTGGGCCGGCACGCAGAGCGCCGGCTGGGCGGCGCTCACCGCCGCGTCGAACATGCGGCGCAGCAGGTCCCGAGGTGCGATGGTCATGTCAGAGTCTCCCCCAAGATCAGCAGACGGCGATCAGTAGGCGCCCAGCACGAGGTTGCTCGGCCTACCATTGACGAAGTTCTCGATGTTGTCGATCAGCTGATCGGCCAGGGTCTGCTGCGCCTCGTCCGAAGCCCAGGCGACGTGCGGGGTCAGGATCACGTTCGGGCGACCGGCGGCGCGCATCAGCGGGTTGTCGGGCGCCGGCGGCTCCGACACCGTGACGTCGAAGCCGGCGCCGCTGATCAGCCCTTCGTCGAGGGCGGTCACCAAATCCTCCTCGACCACAAGGCCGCCGCGCGCGGTGTTGACGATCAGGGGCTTGCGCGTCATCCGGCGGAATTCCGGCAGGGCGATCACCCCACGGGTCTCCGGCGTCAGCGGGCTGTGCAGGGTGATGACGTCGCTGGTCTCCAGCACCTCGTCCCACGGCGTGTAGAGCGGGCCAAGGCCGCTCTTGCCCTTGTGGGCGGCGAACAGCGGCACCATGCCGAAGGCGCGTCCCAGCTCGGCCACGCGCTGGCCCAGCACGCCCTCCCCGATGATGCCGAGGCGCGCGCCGCGCAGGTCGTGGATCGGGTGGTTGAAGAAGCAGAACTGCCCGGCCTTCTGCCATTCGCCGGCAATCACGTCCTGCCGGTAGGCGACGATGTTCCGGCGCAGCGCCAGGATCAGCGCGAAGGTGTGCTCCGGCACGGTGCTGACCGCGTAGCCCCGGATGTTGGTCACACCGATGCCCTTGCTCTGGCAAGCGGCCTTGTTCACGCAGTCGGTGCCGGTCGCCGCCACGGCGATCAGCTTCAGGTCGGGAAGCTGCTCCAGCATCGCCGCCGTCAGGGGGACCTTGTTGGTGATGGCGATGCTGGCGCCGGCAAGGCGCTCCACCACCTCCTCCGGACGGGTCTGCGGATGCTCGATCAGCTCGTGCGCAAAGCCCGGCCGGCGCAGGCGGATCTGCGGGGCGATGGTGGCCCGGTCGAGAAAGACGATCTTGTGCATGTTCGGAATTCCGAATTGTGGGAAATTTCCCCCTCGCCCAGCCCCGCCGGGAGAGGGAGGGGCCCGCGCCGAAGGCGTGGGAGGGTGAGGGCAAGGTCAGTCCGAGAATTCAGGAGGTGCGGACCGAGGTTTCTCGGGGAAACCTTGCCCTCACCCTCCCGCTTCGCGGGCCCTCCCTCTCCCGCCGGGGGCGGGCGAGGGAAACCCCTCGCCTCAAAACTCACAGGCTCTCAGCCGAGCCAGCCCTTGATGGTGGCGGCCATGGCGTCGGCCGAGATGCCGTAGCGGTCGTGCAGCGTCGGCAGCGCGCCCGCGTCGAGGAACTGGTCGGGAAGCGCGATCTGGCGGAAGGGCGGCGTCACGCCGGCGCACAGCAGCGCCGCGGCCACGGCCTCGCCCAGGCCGCCGATCTCCGTGTGGTTCTCCGCCACCACGACCAGCCGGCCGGAGCGGGACGCCTCGCGCAGGATGGTCACGTTGTCCAACGGCTTGATGGTCGGGGTGTGCAGGACCGCCACGCCGATGTTGTCGGCGGCGAACTGGTTGGCGACCTCCAGCAGGCGCATGTAGACCGGCCCCTGGTGGGCGGCCATGGCCGGCACCGCCTGCTCGATGTCCAGCGCGTCGCAGGGGTCGATCACCGTCATGTTCGGGATGGCGCGGATCAGCGCCAGATCCTCGGCCGCCTGATGGCTGGGGCCATAGCCGGAGGTCAGGCCCGGCAGAGCGCAGGCGATCTTGACGTTGCGGTGCTCCTCCGCGATCGTCTGGTGGATGAAGTCGTAGGCGCGGCGCGAGGCGAAGACGGCGTAGGTGGTGACGAAGGGGATCATGCCCTCGTGCGCCATGCCGGCGGCGGCCCCCATCAGCAGTTGCTCGGCCATGCCCATCTGGTAGAAGCGGTCCGGGTAGGCCTTCGCGAAGATGTGCAGGTCGGTGTATTTGGCGAGGTCGGCGGTCATGCCGACGATTTCAGGCCGGTCCTTCGCCAGCTCGACCAGGGCGTGGCCGAAGGGGGCGGCCTTGGTGCGCTGACCTTCGGCGGCGATCGAGGCGATCATCGCCGAGGTCTTCAGCTTGGGGGTTTGAGGCCCGGCTTGGCGGCGTTCATGCGGTCCTCCCGGCGTCCAGCGCCTGCAGGGCGAGCTGCCATTCGTGCTCGTCCACGCGGATGAAATGGTTCTTCTCGCGGGCCTCCAGGAACGGCACGCCCTTGCCCATCCTGGTGTCGCAGACGATCATGCGGGGCTTCGGCTCCGGATGGTTGCGGGCGGCGTCGAAGGCCGCAACCACCGCGTCCAGATCGTTGCCGTCCACGCGCTGCGTGAACCAGCCGAAGGATTCCAGCTTCGGCACCAGCGGCTCGAAACCCATCACGTGGGTGGAGGGGCCGTCGGCCTGCTGGTTGTTGACGTCGATGATGCCGATCAGGTTGTCGAGCTTGTAGTGGCCCGCCGACAGGATGGCTTCCCAGACCGAGCCCTCGTCCAGTTCGCCGTCGGAGAACAGCGTGTAGACCACGGAGGACGAGCCCTTGCGCTTCAGCCCCAGGCAGCGGCCAACGGCGATGCTCAAGCCCAGGCCCAGCGACCCGCCCGACATCTCCATGCCCGGCGTGTAGGCGGCCATGCCCGACATGGGCAAGCGGCTGTCGTCGCTGCCGTAGGTCTCCAGCTCCTCCTGCGGGATGATGCCGGCCTCGGTCAGCGCGGCGTAGAGCGCGATGGCGCAGTGGCCGTTCGACAGCATGAAGCGGTCGCGCCCTTCCCACTCCGGATCCTCCGGGCGGTAGGTCATGGCGTGGAAATACGAAACGGCCAGCACGTCGGCGATGTCAAGCGCCTGCCCGATGTAGCCCTGGCCCTGCACCTCGCCCATCAGCAGCGCGTTCCGGCGGATGCGGTAGGCGCGCTCGGCAAGGGTGACGTTGTGCCCTATGGCGGTTGTGTTCACGCGGTTCTCCATGATCCGGCGCTTCTCCGGTCTGTTCCGGGCAAGCGGCAGGCCAGTCCCTTTTCGATCCGGCCTTTTCGATCCGGTTTGCCCCACGGATTATCCGTGCGGCCTCGGAGAGAGCGTGTTTTGTTGCGTGAATTCGCTCAAACGAATAATAAAGTCATTTAGCTGAGCTGAATTCATGTGAGTTGTGCGATGCAGCATCGGGTGTCCCTGAAAGCCGTGCAGGCGTTCGAAGCGGCGGCCCGGCTGTCTTCCTTCGCACTTGCTGCGGAAGAACTGCTCGTCACGCCCTCCGCGGTCAGCCATCAGATCAAGTTTTTGGAGGAGCAGGTCGGGGTGAACCTGTTCCACCGCGTGCACCGGGCGGTTGTCCTGACCGACGCCGGGCGCGCCTACGCGGAGGAGATCACCGCCGCCTTCGCCCGCATCGACACGGCCACCCGCAACATCGGCCGAACGGAGAAGAGCGACATCCTGACCATCCATTCAACGCCCAGCTTCGCCACGCAGTGGCTGATGCCGCGTCTGGCACGGTTCAGTTCGCTCAACCCGGACATCGACGTGCGGCTGAACGCGACCGTCGCGCCGGTGGATCTGTCGACGGAGGCGGTGGACCTCGCCATCCGCTACGGCTCGCGCTTGCAGCCGGCGGGCACGCAGGTGCTGCCCTTCCCCACGGAAACCATCGTGCCGCTGTGCGCGCCGGCGCTGATGAACGGGCCGCACCCGATCCGGACGCCCGAGGACCTGCGGCACCACACGCTGGTCCACAGCGAGGTCTGTCTCGTGGGATGGCGCGACTGGCTGCGCCAGCACCGGAAGGTGAAGTTGGAGATCACGCGCGGGCCGCGCTTCGACCGCTCCTTCATGGCGATCAGCGCGGCCGTGGACGGGCTGGGCGTGTGCCTGGAAAGCCTGCTGCTGGTGCAGCGCGAGCTGGAAGCCGGACGGCTCGTGGCGCCCTTCGGGCTGGAAGGGCTGAAGGTGCAGGGCTACACCCTCAACCTTTTGAAATCGCGCGCCGACCTGCCGAAGGTCCGCAGCTTTCAGGACTGGCTGTTCGCCGAACTGGACAAGAGTTCTCCGATTTGAATGTCGGCATGCCGGCCCGTTGAGCTGCGGCCACGGTTTGGCGGCCTGACCACCGGCGGCTGCGTCATGGCGAACGGAGGAGTTGCCGCGCCGTGTCGCCATCGGCCGGCACGCGGCCCAGCAGGGGTGCGGCGGTGGCGACCTGGGCCACCAGGGCGGCGTTGTCCGGTGCGACCGATCCGTCGGCCAGCCACAGGTTGTTCTCGAAGCCGACGCGGACGTGCCCGCCAAGCCCCGCCGATGTGATCGCGCAGGCTCCCTCCAGCGCGCCGAACGCGCACACCATCCAGGCGAACCGCCCGCTCCAGGCAGCCAGGAAGGGCAACAGGTCCGGCGGTGCCGAGCGCTGACCCGGTGCGTAGCGGCCCAGCACGAACAGCACGCTGCACCCCACGTCCGGGATCACGCCGCGGGCGACCAGCTCCGCAAAACGGGCCACGTCGGCGGTGTCGTAGAGAATGTGCTGGACCAGCGTGCCCGCCGCCGCCTGCTCCGCGTAGAAGCGGGCCGCCGCGGCTTCCGACGCGCTGTCGGGCACCAGTTCCCTCACGGCCGCGGAGAAGGCTTCCGGCCGCAGGGCGCGCATGGCAGCCATCTGCTGCTCGGCGGTGTAGACCCCGACCGCCTCGGACGTCGCCTGGATCAGCAGGTTCGCCCCGGCCTCCCGCCGGACCGCGGCGATGGCCGCGCGGTAGGCGTCGGGGTCGAGCGTGTGGCGGCCGGCGCCGTCGCGAACATGAAGATGCAGCATGCCGGCGCCGGCGTCCCGGCAGCGCGCCGCCTCGCGCGCGATCTCCTCCGCGGTCAGCGGGATCGCGGGGTGGTCCGCCTTGCCGCGGCGCGCCCCGTTCGGCGCGACGGCGATGACCAGCGGGGTCATGCGGCACCTCCCGCCGGGTCACGGCCGAGCACGCGCAGCAGGTCCATCAGCGCGCGGTCGCGCTCCGCCTCCAGCTCCTCGACGGAGCGGCCTGCCGCCTCCTCGGCGACGCCGTCGACGATGCGGGCCTGCACCTCCGGCCCGAGGCCCGGATTGCCGAGGGTGGCCCAGCGGCGCAGCTGGCTCGGCCCGAGATGCGCGAGATAGTGCGCGATGCCCCCGTCGCCGCCGCCCAGGTGATAGGTCATATGCGGCCCCATGATCGCCCAGCGCAGGCCGGGACCATGGCTGATCGCCGCGTCGATGTCCGCCACGCTGGCGACGCCCTGCTCGACCAGATGCACCGCCTCGCGATAGAGGGCGGAGCTGAGCCGGTTGGCGATGTGCCCGGCCATCTCGCGGTTGAGCACCACCGGGCGCCGGCCCAGCGAACGGTAGAAGGCAACCGCCCGCTCGATCACGCCGCCATCCGCACCGCCATCCGCACCGACGATCTCCACCAGCGGCAAGAGGTGCGGCGGGTTGAAGGGGTGGGCGACCACATGCCGGCCCGGCCTGCGGCAGTCGGCCACGATGGCGCTGCGCAGCAGCGCCGAGGTGCTGCTCGCCACGATCACGTCCGGAGGAACCCGGGCGTCGATGTCGGCCAGCAGGCGGCGCTTCAGCCCCTCGTCCTCGGGCGCGTTTTCCTGCACGAGGCCGGCGCCGTCCAGCGCATCGGCAAGAGCCGTGTGAAAGGTCAGGCGCCCGCCGCCCCGGCAGCCCAGCTCCGCGAGCTGCGCCAGCGCGCGTTCGACGAAGCGCTCCAGCCGGTCCCGCGCGCCCGGCGCCGGGTCGGTCGCGGCGACGTCCAGACCGTGGGCAAGGAACAGCGCCGCCCAGCTCGCCCCCACGGTGCCGCAGCCGACGACCGCGACCCGCCCGATGTCACTCATGGAATCTGTGGTCACGGAATCTGTGGTCACGTCCTTTGCTCCTCCCCTCCAGCACCCACGGTCCGCACGCTCGCACCGCGAACGCGACGCGCTACAACGCCGCCAACACCTCGTCCAGGGTGGCGAGGAACAGCTTCGCGTCGTCCAACGAGAACACCAGGGGCGGGCGGATCTTGAGGATGTGGCCCTCCTGCCCCGTCGCGCTGATGAGCACCCGGCGCTTGCGCATGTCGTTGACCACGCGGGCGGCCTCTTCCGAGGCCGGCGTCTTGCGCGCGCGGTCGCACACCATCTCGACACCGACGAACAGACCGCTGCCGCGCACGTCGCCGATCAGGTCATGCTTGCCGGCCAGGGCGCGCAGGCCCTCGATCAGCTCCGTGCCCACGGCCAGGGCGTTCTCCTGCAAACGCTCCGTCTTGATCACCCGCAGCACCGCCAGGGCCACCGCGCAGGATACCGGGTTGCCGCCGAAGGTGTTGAAGTAGCGCTGGCTCTTGCCGAAGACCTCGATCACCTCCGGCCGGAACACGGCGCCGGCCACCGGATGGCCGTTGCCCATGGGTTTGCCGATGGTCACGATGTCGGGCACCAGCCCGTGGCGCGCGAAGCCCCACATGTGAGTGCCGAGCCGCCCGAAGCCGGGCTGCACCTCGTCCGCGATGAAAATGCCGCCGGCCTTGCGCATCACCTCGACCGCGGGCGCGAGGAAGCCCGCCGGATCGGTGAAGACGCCGCTGCTGGAGAAGATGGTGTCGACCAGCAGCGCCGCCGGCTTGATGCCCTTCTCCCTCATGTCGGCGATGGCGGCTTCCACGGAACGGGCGAAGGCGGTGCCCACCTCGGCCTCGGGGATTCGGTAGCCGTCCGGAGCCGGCACCACGCGGACATGGTCCCCCAGCTTCACCGCGGACCCGAGCGAGGGTGACATTTCCGCCAGCGCCGAGGTCACGCCATGATAGGCGTTGTGGGCGATGACGACGCCCGTACCGCCTGTGTGAACGCGGGCGACGCGCAAGGCCAGGTCATTGGCCTCGCTGCCCGTGCAGGTCATCATCAGGTGCGACAGTTCCGGCGGGAACTCCGCCAGGAAGGCCTCGGCGAATTCGACGATGCCATCGGTCAGGTAGCGCGTGTGGGTGTTCAGCACCGCCGCCTGCTTCGCCATCGCCTCCACCACCTCGGGCCGGCAGTGCCCGACGGACGCGACGTTGTTGTAGGCGTCCAGGTAACGGTTGCCGTCGGGATCATAGAGGTAGGAGCCCTCCCCCCGCACGACATGGACCGGATCGGCGTAGAACAGCCGGTAAGCCGGACCGAGCAGCCGCTCGCGGCGGGCGATCAGGGCGCGCTCGCGCTCGGGCAGAGAACCGGCGGCGTCGGGCGCGTAGGCATTGATCATTGTCATGCGGTGTCACTCTTCCTGGCAGGCGTGATGGAGCAAGCGGTTCGCGGCGCCCGCCTCGTCGCCGGTCAATCGGCTCAGGCCGGCGAAGGCGCGTTCGGCGTTGCGCAGAATGTAGGCGCGGTTCTCGGGGTACTCGGCCGCCCGCCAGCTCGTGATGCCGATGGTCAGGGCCAGGCGGGCCGCCACCAGATCGGGCAGCAGGTCCACCTCCGCCGGCGTCAGCGGAAGCACGGCATGGTAGGCGCGCGTCATCTCGACGATGGAGCCGAACGGCGTCTCGCCGCTGGCGACGTGGTAGGCAAGCGCCGTCGCCAGATCGTTGACCAGCGGCGCCTTCAGCGCGTCGCCGAAATCGATGATCCCGGTGACCGTGTCATGGCTGACGGGATCGACCACCGCGTTGTGGGGATTGAGGTCGTTGTGAATGACCTGATGGCGCAACGCGGGCAGCCGGGGGACCACCTCGTCGGCGAAGCGGGCGACGAAGCGTTCGACCATGCGCCGCCGCGATCCATCGTCCAGATAATGCAGCCGGTCCCGGACGCTGGCGGTGCGGGTGATGTCCCACAGCAGGTCGCGCTGCGCGCCGGGGTGTTCGAAATCGGCCAGCGCCACATCCAACCGGGCCAGGGTCGTCCCCAGCGCCCGCATCTGCCCTGGCGACGCCTGGGTGGCGTGAAGCGGCGTGCCTTCGAGATAGGTCAGCAGCCGAAGCACCATGGGACTGCCGTCGACCTGCACCTCGACCTGCGGCGCCCCGTCCAGAGTCCGCATGACGCGCGGCACCGGCAGCGCAGCGTCGCGCGCGGCGACGTGCAGCATGGCCTCGGTCTGGAAGCTGGTGACGACCTGCGGCTCGGCCGGATTGGTGAATTTCAGCACATAGCCTTGCCCGTTGGAGGCGGCGATGTGGAAATTGCGATCCCGCTCGCTGGTCAGCGCGCGCACGGTCCCGGCCACGCCGAAGTGCCGTTGCGCCTCGACGCCGGCTTCCTCCGGAGAGATCGGCGGCGCAACGGTGGTGAGAACATCCCGCGGCGCGGTGGCCGCTGTGTCCCGGTCGCTCGAAGATTTCAATGTTTGATGCATCATCGTGGGGTGCGGGCCAAGTGGGAAATGCGTCGGGTCGGAGGAGTCAAAGGGCGACGGCTTTGGGGCTTGCCGCGTCGGCCGCCGCGTCGATCCGCTCCAGGATCGGTCCGCTGGCCTGCAGGATATCCTGCTGGATGGCGTGGGCGGCGGCCGGGCCGTCGTGACGGCGAATGGCCTCCATCAGCGGATAATGGTGGTCGATCATGGTGCGCCCGGCGCCGGCGTAAACGTCGGCGATCAGCGGCCCCATCTGGAGCCACAGCCGTCGCTGAATGTCGCGAAGCACCGGCATATCCGCGATCGCCGCAAGTTCGAAATGGAACCGCTGGTTGAGTTCGGTGGCCAGCGGGGTGTCGCCGGCGGCGAGGGCCTCTTCGTTGCGCGTCAGAAGGGCTTCCAAGGTCCGGATCCGGGCCGGCGTGGCGTTCTGGGCGGCGCGTTCGGCGGCCAGCCCTTCCAGATTGACGCGGATGTCGCGGATTTCCAGGTAGACCGCCCTGGTCAGCAGCGGAACGCGGATGTCGCGGGGCGAGCGCAGCACCAGGGCCTGGTCCTGCACCAGACGCAGAATGGCATCGCGCACCGGCGTGACGCTCGTCCCCAGGCGTTCGGCCAAGTCACGGATTTTGATGCGATCGCCGGGCTTGAACACACCCTTCATCAGGGCTTCGCACAATTTTTGGTAGATTGTGCTGCCGAGGTTGTCGTGTTCAAGAAGGGCCAGATCGTACTCGGTCATCACCCGCCTTCTGCTCCGGCACTCGTCCGGTCGCTGTATGATGCATCATATTGCGACGAGGCTGGCGGGAGATCAAGGCGGTATTTCGCCCTCGCGTCCGGTCCAAGTCATTTCGCAAAGCCTTCCTAGGGCGTGTCGTCAGTTAGGGGATTCCCAGCGGGCGGAATGCGTGATTCATAGAGCGTCGGCTGACGGGAGGGCCGACCGATGCGACGCTATGCTTTGCG
>NZ_JBPXMQ020000026.1:0-89320 GCF_053470405.2 Azospirillum mesophilum | reverse complement strand
TTTTCACACCGGCCGGACTTTACTGCGTCTTGACTTCCGTTTCCCTTCCGCCGCGCCGTCTTCGTCAGCGGCGCCGCGTCGGGGAGGCGGGTTATAGGCCGGTCGGCCAAACCGCGCAAGCGCTTTTTGCAGACCCCCAGAGCTTTTTCTATGCCCCAGGAAAAATGGGTGAATCGCACAAAGCCCCGGCGCCGGGCGCGCGAGTCATTGATCACAGCATCGACCATTCAGAAATTGGATGGAATGTGCAATCTTGCCGCCTTCGGTACCGGACCGGTCATCATCGAAAGTGGGCGGCACTGTGCGTTGCAGAATATCGTTCGCGGCTGCGATTCTTTTCCCAAGCTTTCTTGCGGCGTGTGCCAGCACCCCGTCGTCAACCGCGCGTGATCCGAACATCGACGCGCACATCGCCGAGGCCTCGCGCCGCTTCGGCATGCCTGAGCAGTGGATCCGCGAGGTCATCCGGCAGGAGAGCGGCGGGCGCACCATGGTGAACGGGCGTCCCATCACCAGCAACGCCGGTGCCATGGGCCTGATGCAGGTGATGCCCGCGACCTATGCGGAGATGCGCCGCAAGCATGGTCTGGGTCCCGATCCCTACGATCCGCACGACAACATCGTCGCCGGCACCGCGTACCTGCGCGAGATGTACGACCTGTTCGGGTCGCCGGGGTTCCTGGGCGCCTACAACTGCGGGCCGGGCTGCTACGCCGACTATCTGTCGGGGAATCGCAAGCTGCCGGGCGAAACGCGGCGCTACATCGCCTCGATCTCGCCGCGCCTGGACGGCGGGAACACGCCGGGCGGCTATCCGGGTGGCTACGAGGTCGCGAGCGCGCCCGTCGTGTCGGCGCCGGTGGTGTCCGCGCCGGTGCCCGTCACGGCCCCGGCCCCGGTTGTGGTCGCCTCGGCGCTTCCGACGGCGCCGGCTTCCGCGACCCCAATCGCCACGCCGCTGCCGGCCCCGATCGCGGCGGTGCCCATTCCCACAACGCCCGTCGTGGCGGCCCGCGCGCCGGTCGTCGGCGGCTGGACCGTCCAACTTGGCGCTTTCCGCTCGGCGGAAGACAGCGGGCGGATCATCGATCGGGCGCGCAAGGCCGTTCCCGCCACGCTCAGCCGGACGGAGCGCATCGTGCAGGCGGTCGACACGCAGAACGGCCCGCTGTACCGCGCACGCCTCACCGGCCTGACGCAGCAGGACGCCGCGCAGAGCTGCGCGAGCCTGTCCGGAATGGGCATGGCCTGCTTCGTGGTCCCGCCGGGCGCCTGACGGCGCCCTTGGCGGGCCGAAGGCGGCGGACCGAAACGCTCAGAGATCCAGCGGCAGGCTGTCGAGGTCGAGGCCGAGGCGGCGGACGATTTCGGACGCCGTGCCCAGGTTCGTCTCGAACTTCCAGGACTGGTTGGCCGGGCGGAATTCGTTGATGTTCGGGCGCCCGTTGGCAAAGCGGTAGGGCTGCACGCTGTACCAGCGCGCGTCGCTCAAGCCGATTCCATGAGCCGCGGCATACTGCTCCGCGACCTGCGGCCAACGGTTGCCGCCGGGCTGCGAGGGGACGTCGCTGTCCAGGAAGGCGACGATCCGGACACCGTTGAGGTCGAAATCCGCAACCGGCTTCACCCCGGTCCCGGCGGGCTGGCCGCCGGTGGGCGCGGCCGGATGCGGCGGCACTGAAACGTTTTCCATGACTTACGCTCCGATTTGCCTACCAGCGTATAGGGAGCGGCGCGACGGAACCAGAGGCAAAATGCTGCGAAACCGGACTTTGGTGTGCGAATCGCCGGATGGACGGGTCGGCACCCGGCGCTGGATGAATTCGCCGGCGCGATGGCGTACACAGAACGGACAGGGTGGAGACGAGCCCCGCCCCCGCCGCGCGAACAGCACAGGAGGCCGGATCGCATGCGCCCGAACGGACAGCCCGATCTTCGCGCCTTCATCACGGTTGCCGAACAGGCCAGCTTCTCGCGCGCGGCGGAACAGCTTGGCCTGTCCACCTCCTCGCTCAGCCAGATCATCCGTAGTATGGAGGAACGGCTGGGCGTCCGGCTGCTCCAGCGCACCACGCGCAGCGTCGCCCTGACCGAGGCGGGGGAGCGGCTGTTGCGGCGCATCCGCCCGGCCCTGGCCGAGCTGGACGCGGCGGTGGCGGACATCAGCCAGTTCCGCGAGCGGCCGGCGGGCGTGGTCCGCGTGCGCTGCCTGCGGGTGGCCTTCCGCACCTGTGTAGAGCCGATCCTGGCCGACTTCCACGCCGCCTATCCGGACATCCTGCTGGACATCACCTGCGACGACTCCGTGGTCGATCTCGTGGCCGGCGGGTACGACGTGGGCTTCACGCTAGGCGAGGTGCTGGAGAAGGACATGGTCGCCGTCCGCCTCGGCGGGGAGCTGCGGCAGATCGCCGTGGCCTCCTCCGGCTACATCGCGCGGCACGGGCGGCCGGAAACGCCGAAGGACCTGCGGGGGCATCGCTGCCTGCGCTGGCGGTGGCCCGGCCGGTCCACCCCCTACCACTGGGAGTTCTGCAAGGACGGCTCCTGGTTCGAGGTGGAGGTGGACGGCCCGCTGATCGTCAACGACCAGCACCTGCTGATCGACGCGACCGTCAAGGGGGTGGGCATCGCCTTCTGGATCGAGCAGGAACTGCGCCCCCTGATCGAGCAGGGAAAGCTGGTCCCCCTGCTGGAGGAATGGTCGGCGCCCTTCGCCGGCTTCTTCCTGTGCTACCCGCAGCAGCGGCAGATGGCTCCGGCGCTGCGGGCCTTCATCGATGCGGTGAAGGACGGTGCGGCGCAGAGGCCGATTGTTCAGGCAAGCTGAACGGCCAATTGTTCAGCCCGGCTGAAGAACCCATTCAGGACTCGGCCCATGATCGGCGCGGCGGGGGAACGGTAGTGTCCGGGGAAACCATGGACACCACTTCCGCCGGGACTTGAACGATGCCGCACGAGAACGCAGGAACCGAACATCACCAGGACCGCTCCGCCGAAGCACGCCACGCGCGGGGGCTGGAGATCCTGAAACGGATCGGAGGCGAAGGTTACGACCGGCCGATGAAGCGACTGGCCGAGACCGCCCCGGACCTCGCCCGCTTCATGGTGGAATTCGGATACGGCGACGTGCTCGCACGCGGCGGGCTGGACCTGCCGACGCGCCAGCTGGTCACCGTCGCGTCGCTGATGGCGCAGGGCAGCGTCCAGCCGCAGCTCAAATTTCACATGGCCGGCCTTTTGAACGCGGGCGGCGAGCCGGCGGATCTGGTCGAGCTGCTGTTCCTGGCGGTGCCGCTGCTGGGCTTCACCGCGACCATCGACGCGGTCGGGCTGGTGCGCGAGGTCTTTCAGGAGCGCGGGGTGGCCTTCGACCCGCCGCCCCCCGCCGGGGACGACGGCACGGGGCGCGCCGCGCGGGGTCTGCACGTCCTGGCCGCGTTCGAACGGGGCGCGGAGGACTTCCGGGAACTGGAACGCCTCTCCCCGGACTTCGCCCGCTGGTGGGTGGAGTTCGTCCATGGCGAGCTGCTGTCCCGCTGCCGGCTGGCGCCGGACGTTCGGCAGCTGGCCTGCATCGCCATGCTCGCGACCGCCGGCAACCGGGCGGACGCGCTGCGCACCCACGTCGCGGCGGGGCTGCGGGCCGGGCTTTCGCGGGAGGCGATCACCGAGGCGCTGATGCAGCTGAGCGTCTACATCGGCTTCCCCACCGCCCTGAACGCCTTCGCCGTGGCGAGCGCGGTGTTCGCGGAGGAACGTCCCGAGGCGGCCGCGCGGACGGACATGCCGGCGGACCTCCCGCCCTGGACCTCGGAGGAGCGGCAAGGCCGGCTGGAGCGCGGGCTGGCGACGCTGGCGCGGACCTCCGGCGAGGCCGGCGGGCGCGTGGTCAACAGTTTCGACGACATCGCGCCGGACATCGGGCGCATCCTGGTCGAGCACAGCTACGGCGACGTGTTCTGCCGCCCCGGCCTCGACCCGAAGACCCGCGAGCTGGCGGCCTGCTCGGCCCTGGCGGCAGTGGCGACCAAGGCCATGGAGACGCCCCTGCGCGTTCACGTCGACGCGGCCCTGGCGGTCGGGGCCACGCGAACGGAGATCGTGGAAACGCTCCTGAATCTCGCGCCCTACCGGGGCTATGCGGTGGTCGCGCAGGCGTTGCGGGTGGCGGACGAGGCGATGGCGCGGCGGGGAGCCTGACTCAGACACCCGTCCAGCGTGAACGCGGCCATCTGGACCTCGCGCCGGGCCGTTCCTAAATGCAGGGGAAAGGATACGGCTCACCGGACGTCCGCCCGGATTACAGCGAGGTGCCCATGACCGCGTCGATCATCAGCATGGCGGAGGAACGCCTGCTCCGCCGCGCCCCATCCTACCCCCTGCCCCTCGGGCTATCGGATCGCGACTACATCCTCGCCTGCCTGGAGGAGGTCGAGGAGGCGTTCGCCGTGTCGGCCTGCCCGGCGGTTTCGGTGGGCGTGCTGCCCGGTCGGGCGCTGATGCGCCTGTTCCTCGATCTGAGGCGCACGTTGCGCCCGCAGAACGCCGACCAGCGCGCCGCCCACGGGCGCCTGACCAGCGGCATCCTCCTGCTCGACACCGCGCGCGCCATGGCGGAGGAGCAGGCGGAGGCCGACCGCCCCCGGTCAGGGCGCGCGTAAAGCCCGAACGGCTACCCGCTGGACAGTTCAACTTTTCGGTGCTATCCCTGTCCGCCGAAGTGAGTTAGTACTCACTTAATCGATAGGGGCAGCATGGCACGGCTCGGCAACACGGAGAGGCGGGCGGCGATCCTCGACGCGGCGCTGCCGCTCTTCGCGCGCAAGGGCTTCACGGCCACCACGACCAAGGAGATCGCGCAGGCCGCCGGCGTGTCCGAGGCGCTGATCTTCAAGCATTTCCCCAGCAAGGCCGCGCTGCACGAGGCGATCTTCCGCTCCTGCCTGGACGAGGACGGGGAGCTGGAGCGGCTGCTGGCGATGGAGCCCGGCACCGCGACGCTGGTCACCTACGTGCGGGCGCTGATCCACTATTATGTGCTGGAGATTCCGGCCGACCCGGCCAACCTGCTGCCACGGCACCGGCTGACCATCATGAGCCTGCTGGAGGATGGGGAGTTCGCCCGCCTCGCCCGGCGCTGGGTCACCGACCATATCCTGCCCAGCTTCACCGCGTCGCTGCGCGCGGCGCAGGCGGCGGGCGACCTCGTGCCGACGGTGATCGTGCCGGAGAACGCCTTCTGGCTGGCCGATCTTCTGGGGGCCATGATGGCGACCGCCTGCCTGCCCGACACCCCGGTGATCCCGTTGCTCTGCCAGCGCGAGCAGGCAGCCCGGCAGGCGGAAGCCTTCATCCTGCGCGGGATCGGCCTGCGCGACGACGTGATCGCCGCGCACGCGGAACCTCCATTGCCCACACCCGAACCGTCCCGACCAAACGAGACCGACGATGACCAGTGACATCCACACCCCCGCCGACCGCCGGTCCGAGGGAACCATCACCCGCCGCACGGTCAGCCGGGGGCGGATGACGGTCCGGATCGTCATCGTGGCCGTGATTCTGGCGCTGCTGTTCGGCGCGCTCTACGGCTTCAACAGCTTCCGCCAGAAGGCCATCGCCGACTTCTTCGCCGGCAACAAGCCACCGCCCACCCCGGTATCGGTGGCGGAGGCGAAGGCGCAGTCGGTGCCCAAATACCTGAACGCCATCGGCACCCTGACCGCCAGCCGGCAGGTGACGGTGGCGCCGGAGGTCGTCGGCCGCGTGACCCAGATCTTCTTCGAATCCGGCGCCCGCGTGAAGGCCGGCGCGCCGCTCGTGCAGCTCAACGATGCCACGGACCAGGCCGACCTGCTGGCCTTCCGCGCCCAGGCCAAGCTGGCCGAAACGAACCTGGAGCGCGCGCGCAACCTGCTGCGCAACCAGGCCGGCCCGCAGGTCACCGTGGACCAGAACCAGGCGCAGCTGGACGAGGCCAACGCCAACATCAAGAAGACCGAGGCGCTGATCGCCGAAAAGCTGATCCGCGCGCCCTTCGACGGCGACCTCGGCATCCGCCGGATCAATGTGGGCGAATATGTCAACGCCGGCGGCGCCGTCGTCACGCTGACCGACCTGTCGAAGCTCTATGTGGACTTCACCCTGCCGGAACAGTCGCTCAGCCGCATCCGGGTCGGGCAGCCGGTGCTGGTCAACGCCGACGCGACCCCCGGCCAGACCTTCAACGCGGTCATCGACACCATCGAGCCGCAGGTCAGCGCCGACACCCGCGCCATCAAGGTCCGCGCGACGCTGGAGAATCTGGAGCGCAAGCTGCTGCCGGGCATGTTCGCCAACGTCCGCGTCGTGCAGCCGCCGGCCGCCGGCCGCGTCGTGGTGCCGGAAACGGCGGTGGACTTCACGGTCTACGGCGACAGCGTCTTCGTGGTGACCGCGCAGAAGGACGCCGAGGGGAAGGAGGGTCACGTCGTCAACCGCGTGCCCGTTAAGACCGGCGACCGGTTCGAGAACGGGGTGGAGATCCTGAGCGGCCTGAAGCCCGGCGACCGGGTGGTGTCCTCCGGCCAGCTGAAGCTGACCAACGGGGCCGCCGTCGCGCCGGCGGAGGCGAGCGCGCTCGCCCCGCCGCAGACCCTGCCGCTGAACTGAGGGATCGGCCATGGCCTTCACCGACATCTTCATCCGCCGCCCGGTCCTGGCGCTGGTGGTCAGCCTGCTGATCCTGCTGGTCGGGGTCCGGTCGCTGCTCGACCTGCCGATCCGCCAGTATCCGGAGCTGAAGAACACCGTCATCACCATCACCACCTCCTACCCCGGCGCCTCGCCCGACCTGATGCAGGGCTTCATCACCACGCCCATCGAGCAGGCCGTGGCGACGGCGGAGGGCATCGACTACATCTCCTCCTCCTCCACGCAGGGGACCAGCCTCGTCACCGCCTACATCCGGCTGAACTTCGACCCCAACGTCGCGATGACCGACGTCATGTCGAAGGTGCAGCAGGTCAAATACCAGCTCCCGCGCGAGGCGAACGACCCCGTGATCCTGAAGTCCACGGGCGAGACGACCTCCATCCTCTACATGGGCTTCGCCAGTCCGGAGCTGTCCGGGGCGGCCATTTCCGACTATCTGACGCGGGTGGTGCAGCCGCTTCTGTCCACCGTGCCCGGCGTGGCGGAGGCGAAGATCCTCGGTGGCCAGACCTTCGCCATGCGCGTCTGGCTGGACCCGGAACGGATGGCGGCGCGCAACATCTCCGCCGCCGACGTGCAGCTGGCGATCCAGGCCAACAACTTCCAATCGGCCCCCGGCCAGACCAAGGGCGTGTTCGTCGTCACCAACGTCACGACCAACACCGGCCTGACCGACGTGGAGCAGTTCCGGCAGATGGTGGTGAAGTCCAAGGACGGCGCGCTGGTCCGCATGAGGGACATCGCCACGGTGGAGCTGGGCGCCCAGAACACGAATTCCAGCGTGTCGATGAACGGGCAGCAGGCGATCTTCATCGGCGTGAACTCCACCCCCACCGGCAACCCGCTGACCATCGTCGCCGACATCCGCAAGCTGGTGCCGGAGCTTCAGCGCAACCTGCCGCCGTCCCTGAAAATGGACATCGTCTACGACAGCACCCGCTTCATCCAGGCCTCCATCGACGAGGTGCAGAAGACGCTGATCGAGGCGGTCGGCATCGTCATCGTGGTGATCTTCCTGTTCCTGGGGTCCTTCCGGTCGGTGCTGATCCCCATCGTGACGATCCCGCTGTCCATCGTGGGGGCGGCGACCATCATGCTGGCGATGGGCTTCAGCCTGAACCTGCTGACGCTGCTGGCGATGGTGCTGGCCATCGGCCTCGTCGTGGACGACGCCATCGTGGTGGTGGAGAACGTCCACCGCCACCTGGAGGAAGGCAAGTCGCCGGTCGAATCCGCCCTGATCGGCGCGCGGGAGATCGTCGGGCCGGTCATCTCGATGACCATCACGCTCGCCGCCGTTTACGCCCCCATCGGCTTCCTCGGCGGGCTGACCGGGGCTCTGTTCCGGGAATTCGCCTTCACGCTGGCGGGTTCGGTCATCATCTCCGGCATCGTGGCGCTGACGCTGACGCCGATGATGTGCTCCCTCCTGCTGACGCGGGAGATGAACGAGGGGCGCTTCGCCCGCTTCGTCGACCGCACCTTCGCGCGGCTGGAGGGATGGTACGGGCGGCGGCTGGCCGGCGCCCTGGACTTCCGCCCGGCGACGCTGCTGTTCGGCCTGGGCGTGCTGCTGAGCGTCGGCTTCCTCTTCGCCAACACCATGGCGGAGCTGGCGCCGGAGGAGGACCAGGGCATCCTGTTCGGCATCACCAAGGCGCCGCAATACGCCAACCTCGACTATGTGGACGTCTACGGCCGGCAGCTCGATCAGGTCTTCACCCATTACCCGGAGACCGACACCCGCTTCGTGCTGAACGGCATGATGTCGCTGACCCAGGGCTTCGCCGGCATGATCCTGAAGCCCTGGAACGAGCGCACCCGCACCGCCAAGGAGTTGCAGCCGATCGTCCAGGGCGAGCTGGCGAACGTCACCGGCCTTCAGGTCTTCCTGGTGTCGCCGCCGGCCTTGCCCGGCTCCACCGGCGGCCTGCCGGTGCAGCTGGTCATCAACGGGCCGACCGACTACAAGACGCTCTACGACGCCATGGAGCGCATCAAGGCCGCCGCGCGCGAGAGCGGCATGTTCATCGTCAGCGACAGCGACCTCCAGTTCGACAGCCCGGTGATCCGGCTGCGGGTGGACCGGTCGAAGGCGGCGGACCTCGGCCTGTCGATGAAGGAGGTGGGCGACACGCTGGCCGTGCTGGTCGGCGGCAACTACGTCAACCGCTTCAACCTGAACGGCCGCTCCTACGAGGTCATCCCTCAGGTGCCGCGCGACAAGCGCCTGACGCCGGAGGCGCTGACCCAATATTACGTCACCGCCTCCAACGGCGCGCAGATCCCGCTGTCCACCGTCGTCTCCATCGAGACGGCGACGGAGCCGAACGCGCTGACCAAGTACAACCAGCTGCCCTCCGCCACCTTCTCCGCCGTGCCGATGCCCGGCGTGACCATCGGGCAGGCCGTGGACTTCCTGGAGCAGAAGGCGCGCGAGATCCTGCCGGCCGGCTTCGGCCACGGCTACCTGTCGGAATCGCGCCAGTACGTGACGGAGGGCAACCAGCTGATGCTGACCTTCGCCTTCGCGCTGGTCGTCATCTTCCTGGTGCTGGCCGCCCAGTTCGAGAGCTTGCGCGACCCGCTGGTGATTCTGATCTCCGTGCCGATGTCGATCTGCGGCGCGCTGCTGCCGCTGTTCCTCGGCGTGTCCACCATGAACATCTACACGCAGGTGGGTCTGGTGACGCTGATCGGGCTCATCAGCAAGCACGGCATCCTGATGGTGGAGTTCGCCCGCGAGATGCAGATCAACGAACAGGCCGACCGCCGCACCGCCATCGAGCACGCGGCCCGCGTCCGCCTGCGCCCGATCCTGATGACCACGGCGGCGATGGTCGTCGGCCTGCTGCCCCTGCTGACCGCCCACGGCGCGGGTGCGGCCAGCCGCTTCTCCATCGGTCTGGTCATCGTGTCGGGCATGCTGATCGGCACGCTGTTCACGCTGTTCGTCCTGCCCGCGGTCTACACCCTGATCGCCAAGGACCACCACGCCGCGGCCATCTCCCCCCGCGCCCGGGAAATCGCCGCCGCGACGCGGTAGAGAACCTTTTCCACCTTTCCGTGCTTAAAAGCCCCTCTCCCTTGAGGGGCGCGCCGCCGGAGGACGCCGAAGGCGTTCGCCGGCAAGCGTGGTTGGGGTGAGGGTGGCGCCGGCGAACGCCGGCAGGAAACTTTTGTCCCGGCTGCCGCCGGTAACAACCCCTCATCCCAACCCTTCTCCCCCAAGGGGAGAAGGGCTTTTGCCAGCCGAGACCATAATCCGTGGTCGATCCTTGCGAAGCTCCCGACGCGCGATTCCCATCACCCCGCTTCGAACTGTCTTGCTATCCAATCCTCCACCGCCGCAGGGTCGAAACGGCGGTCGAGGGGGATGGCCTCGATGGCGGCGCGGCAGGTCTCGATGAAGGCGCGCTCCGCCCGGTTCAGCTTCGATCCGGCGTTCCACAGCAGGTGCAGGTCCACCGGCGCCACCCCCTCCCCCGGCGGCAGGGGCCAGAGCAGGCCGTCGCGCACGTCCCGTTCCGCCACATGCTGCGGCAGCGGGCCGATGCCCAGCCCGGCAACGATCATGCGCCGCACCTCTTCCAGGTTCACGGACGCGCCGACGATGCGGCTCTCGATCCCCTCCTGCGCGCGGAAGACGGTCAGCGGCGACAGCACGCCGCCGATCTGGTCGGAGGTGAAGGAGACGAACCGCTCACCGCGCAGGTCGCTCAGGGTGACGTCGCGGCGCCCGAACAGCGGGTGCCGGGGGCCGCAGTAGAAGCGGAAGATCTGGCGCGCGAACAGCGCGTGCTCGATCAGCGGCGGCGGTTCGCGCATCAGGCAGATGCCGAGCGAGGCGGTCTTCTGCTGTACCGCCGTGTGGATGTCGGCGCTGGCCATCACGTCCAGCCGGAAGGTGACCTGCGGGTGCGTGGCGTGGAAGCGCTCCAGCAGCCGGTCGAACAGCGGCGATTCGATGCGGCTCGCCAGCAGGATGCGGATGTGGCCGGAGATCTCCTCCCGGATCTCGCGGACCAGCACCCCGAATCGGGAGATGTTGCCGTAGATCTCCAGCACCTCGGCGTAGATCACCTCGCCCGCCTCGGTCACCCGGAACCGCCCCTGGCCGCGCTCGATCAGGGAGCGGCCGAGCTGGTCCTCCAGCCGCTTCAGCGCTTGGCTGATGGCCGGCTGGGTCAGGTGCAGCCGCGACGCCGCGCGGGTCAGCCCCTGTTCCTGCACGATCACCATGAAGGTGCGCAGCAGGTTCCAGTCCAGCTGCTGGCCAAGGCGGTCCAGGTCGCGCGCCGTAATCATGGGAATCCCCAAGACCATAAGTCTCATTTATGTGCCGGATGAGGATTATCGATTTGGCGGGCGATGGAAAGCTGAATTGTAATACCGGCGTACTCAGCGGTCGATGCCTCAGGCGGCTAAGACAAGCCAAAAGCCAGAGGCATAGCCCGGAAGTCGTAATCACCCACAAATCTTTTCGGGATTTGCGGGAACGGCACCGGCGACCGCGCGGCGGAGTGGTAAGAACGGAGTCGTCATGCCCGCGTCCCACAAGGATTCCCCCGAGGATGGTCGGAACACTGCAAATGCGAGCCGGGCGAACGCAAGCCGAGACGCCATCCTGGACGCGGTCGCGGCGCTCCGCGAGGATGGCGTGCGCCTGCTCGCCGATCTGGTCCGCATCCCCAGCCTGCTGGGGCAGGAAGGGCCGGCGCAGGACCTGATGGAAGGGGTCTTCCGCGACCTTGGCCTGGAGATCGACCGCTTCGCCATTGACGAGGAGGCGCTGAAAGCCCAGCCGGGCTGGTCGCCCTCGCTGATCTCTTACGAGGGGCGGGAGAATGTTGTCGGCGTCCACAGGCCGCGTCAGGCCATCGGCCGCTCCCTGATCCTGAACGGCCACATCGACGTGGTGCCGACCGGCCCGGCGGAGCTGTGGTCGGCTCCGCCCTTCGAGCCGGTGGTCCGCGACGGGCGCCTCTACGGACGCGGGGCCGGCGACATGAAGGCCGGCATCGTCGCCTTCGTCATGGCATTCAAGGCACTGAAAAGGCTGGGATTGCAGCCCGCCGCCCCGGTCTTCCTGCAGACGGTGGTCGAGGAGGAATGCACGGGCAACGGTGCGCTCGCCTGCGTGGCGCGCGGCTACAAGGCCGACGCCGCAGTGATCCCGGAGCCGTTCAACCACACGCTCCAGATCGCCCAGATCGGCGTGATCCGCTGCGAGCTGGAGGTGACCGGCCGCCCCGCCCATGTGCTGGACACCGGCGCCGGGCTGAACGCCATCGAGGCGGCCTTCCGCCTGCTGAAGCACCTGAAGGCGCTGGAATCGGCCTGGAACCACCCGGACGGGCGGCATCCGGCCTACGCGCACCACCATCACCCCTACAACCTGAACGTCGGCCACATCGACGGCGGCGAGTGGGCCTCCTCCGTCCCCACCCGCTGCCGGATGGAACTGCGCTTCGGCTTCCCGCCGGGCCGCTCCGCCGCCGAGGTCAGCGCGGAGATCGAACGCGCGGTGGCGGAGGCCGGGCGCACCGACCCCGACCTCAAGGGCATCGACGCGCGCGTGATCTTCCGCGGCTTCCAGGCGGAGGGCTGCACGCTCGACCCCGGCCACCCGATGCTGGAGGCGCTGGACGCCGCCCATCGCTCGATCTTCGGCGCGCCGGCGCCCAAACTGGCCCAGACCTGCACGACGGACGTCCGCAATTTCGTGCTCTACGGCGACACCCCGGCCACCTGCTACGGCCCGGAGGCCGAGCGCATCCACGGCATCGACGAGTCCGTGTCGCTCGACAGCCTCGCCAAGGTGACCGCCGTGCTGGCGCTGTTCATGGCCGACTGGTGCGGGCTGGAGGCGGTTTCCTGAGGGGCATCACATTTTCTGAAGACCAACAAACAATAAGGAGGCTTCATACATGAGCAACCGTCTGCGGTATCTTCGACAATCCCTCACGGCTGCGGCTCTGGCGGCGGCGCTGGCCACCCCGGCCCTGCTGTCCGCCCCCACCGTCGCCGTGGCGCAGGAACGCGGCGGCACGATGAACATCATCGTCCAGCCCGAGCCGCCGATCCTGGTGCTGGGCCTGAACCAGCAGGGGCCGACGCAGACGGTCGCCGGCAAGATCTACCAGGGCCTGCTGACCTTCGACTTCAACCTGAAGCCCCAGCCGGAACTGGCCGAGAGCTGGGAGGTGTCGCCGGACGGCAAGACCTACACCTTCCATCTGGTGAAGAACGCGAAGTGGCACGACGGCAAGCCCTTCACCGCCCAGGACGTGGTCTTCTCCACCTCCAAGTTCCTGATGGAGACCCACCCGCGCGCCCGCGCCGTCTTCTCCAAATGCGAAAAGATCGAGGCGGTGGACGATTACACCGTCCGCTTCACGCTGAAGGAGCCGTTCGGTCCCTTCCTCCAATCCTTCGAGGTGTCGTCGGCCCCGATGATGCCCAAGCACATCTACGAGGGCACCGACTTCAAGGCCAACCCGGCCAACGCCACCCCGATCGGCACCGGCCCCTTCAAGTTCAAGGAATGGGTCAAGGGCTCCTACATCCACCTCGTCCGCAACGACGAGTACTGGAAGTCCGGCAAGCCCTACCTGGACGACATCTATTTCCGCGTGATCCCGGACGCCGCGTCGCGCGCCGTGGCCGTGGAGCAGGGCACCGTCCAGCAGACCCAGTTCAACGACATCGAGACCTTCGACGTCCCGCGCCTGAAGCAGCTGCCCAACGTCGAGATGACGACCAAGGGCTACGAGTTCTTCGCGCCGCTGTCCTGGATCGAGATCAACACCCGCGTGAAGCCGCTGGACGACAAGCGCTTCCGCCAAGCGATGATGTACGCCATCGACCGCAAGTTCATCCGCGACAAGATCTGGTTCGGCCTCGGCCGCCCGGCGACCGGCCCGGTCAACTCGGTCACCCGTTTCTACGAGCCGAACGTCCGCAAGTACGACTACGACCCCAAGAAGGCCGAGGCGCTTCTTGAGGAAGCCGGCTACAAGAAGGGCGCCGACGGTACCCGCGCCAAGGTCCGCCTGCTCGTCATGCCCTACGGCGAGACCTGGACGCGGCTCGGCGAGTATGTGAAGCAGGCGATGAAGCGCGTCGGCGTCGACGTGACGCTGGAGACGACCGACTCCGCCGGCTGGGTCAACCGCGTGTCCAACTGGGACTACGACCTGACCTTCAACTTCGTCTACCAGTACGGCGACCCGGCGCTGGGCGTGTCGCGCACCTACGTGTCGGACAACATCCGCAAGGGCGTGATGTTCTCCAACACCATGGGCTACGCCAACCCCGAGGTGGACCGCCTGTTCGCCCAGGCCGCCCAGACCAACAAGGACGAGGAGCGCCAACAGCTTTACTCCGCCGCCCAGAAGATCCTGGTGGAGGACGTGCCCGTCGCGTGGCTGTTGGAGATGGAATTCCCGACCTTCATCGACAAGCGCTTCAAGAACGCCATCACGACCGCCATCGGCGTGAACGAGACTTACGACAGCGTCACCATGGTCAAGAAGTAAAGGGCGCGGTTGCCCCCTCCCCATCCCTCCCCCGCTCCGCGGGAGAGGGGGCCTAAGTTCCCTCCACCGCCGAAGGCGGGGGAGGGTTAGGGAGGGGGCAACACGCCGCCGCAGGAGTGCTTCCATGCCCCGCATCGCCGTGTTCATCTCGCAACGGTTGGTGAAGGCGGTTTTCGTCGTGCTGACGATCGCCGTGTTCAACTTCTTCCTGGTCCACGCCGCCCCCGGCGATCCCGCCGCGGTGATGGCGGGGGAGGCCGGGGCCGCCGATGCCAAGTTCGTCGAACAGCTCCGCCAGCAGTTCGGCCTCGACCGGCCGCTGTACGAGCAGCTGGGCACCTACATGGGCAAGGTCGTGCAGGCCGACCTCGGCTATTCCTACCGGCAGCAGCGGCCGGTGTTCGACCTGCTGATGGAGCGGCTGCCCGTCACCCTGTCGCTGACGCTGACCGCCTTCGTCCTGGCGCTGATCGGCGGGGTGGCGCTGGGCACGCTGGCGGCCATGCGCGCCGGCACATGGTCGGACACCGCCATCACCGTCATCGGCCTGACCGCCTACGCGACGCCGATCTTCTGGATCGGGCTGATGCTGATCCTGCTGTTCTCGGTCAACCTCGGCTGGCTGCCCGCCTTCGGGACGGAGAGCATCGGCGCCGGCTACACCGGCTGGGCGGCCTTCCTCGACCGGGTGGAGCATCTGGTGCTGCCGGTCACGACGCTCGGCCTCTTCTACATGGCCGTCTACACGCGGCTGACCCGCGCCTCGATCCTGGAGGTGCGCGACATGGACTTCGTCAAGACGGCACGGGCCAAGGGCCTGCCGGAATGGCGCATCGTCTCGGTCCACATCCTGCGCAACGCCATCCTGCCCGTCATCACGGTGGCGGGGTTCCAGGCGGGTCACCTGATCGGCGGCTCCATCCTGATCGAAACCGTCTTCGCGCTGCCCGGCATCGGGCGCCTCGCCTTCGAGGCGGTGCTGCAGCGCGACTATCAGGTGCTGCTGGGCATCTTCCTCCTGACCTCGGTGGTGGTCGTGATCTTCAACCTGCTGACCGACCTGATCTATTCCCTGGTGGATCCGCGGATCGAGGTGGCGCCATGACCGACACCACCCCCGCCGCCGTCATCGCCCCCGCCCGCAAGGGCTCCGGCTTCTGGCGCGCCTTCGCCCGCAACAAGGGCGCGGTGCTGGGCCTGATCTTCCTGGCGCTGATCGTCCTGATGGCGGTCTTCGCCGATGTCCTCTACCCCACCAGCCCCTGGGACATGACCGCCGCCCCCTTCCAGCCGCCCTTCTCGGAGGACGCGCTTCTGGGGTCCGACACGCTGGGCCGCGACATCGCGGCGGGCATCGCCCACGGGGCGCGGGTGTCGCTGCTGATCGGGCTGATCTCCACGGCCGTGGCGGTGCTGATCGGGGTGTTCCTGGGGGCCGTCGCCGGCTTCTACGGCGGCTGGGTGGACGACGCGGTGATGCGCTTCACCGAGCTGTTCCAGACCATCCCGAACTTCGTGCTGGCCGTGGTGCTGGTGGCGATCTTCACGCCGTCGCTGACCTCCATCGTGCTGGCCATCGCCATCGTCTCCTGGCCGCCGCTGGCCCGGCTGGCGCGCGGCGAGTTCATGAGCCTGCGCAGCCGCGAGTTCGTGCAGGCCGCCGTGACCACCGGCCAGTCGAACCTGACCATCATCTGGCGCCAGATCCTGCCCAACAGCCTGTCGCCGATCATCGTGTCGGCCTCGCTGATGGTGGCGACGGCGATCCTGCTGGAAAGCTCCCTCTCCTTCCTCGGCCTCGGCGATCCGAACCTGATGAGCTGGGGCTACATGGTGGGCGCCGCCCGCACCGTGATCCGGCAGGCCTGGTGGATGAGCTTCTTCCCCGGCATCGCGATCCTGCTGACCGTGCTTGCCCTCAACCTCGTGGGCGAAGGGCTGAACGACGCGCTGAACCCCAAGCTGGCGCGAAAGGGACGGGCATGACGACCACGACACCGCTTCTCGACGTACAGGGCCTCTCCATCGCCCTGCCGCCGGGCGCCGACCGCGCCTTCGCCGTGGAGGACCTGACCTTCGCGCTGAACCGGGGCGAGATCCTCTGCGTCGTCGGCGAATCCGGCTCCGGCAAGTCGATGACCGCGCACGCGGTGATGGGCCTGCTGCCCAAGGCGGTGAAGGTCGCCTCCGGCACGCTGCGCCACGACGGGACCGACGTGCTGAGCCTGCCGGAGCGCGAGCAGCGCGCCTTGCGCGGCGGCCGCATCGCCATGATCTTTCAGGAGCCGATGACGGCGCTGAACCCGCTGATGCGGGTGGGCGACCAGATCGACGAGGTTCTGCGCTACCACACCACGCTCGACCGGGCGGCACGCCGCGCGCGGGTGGTGGAGCTGCTGGCCTCCGTCGGTCTGCCGGATCCAGACCACCTGCGCCGCAGCTACCCGTTCCGCCTGTCCGGCGGCCAGCGCCAGCGCGTCATGATCGCCATGGCGCTGGCGGTCGAGCCCGACGTGCTGATCGCCGACGAGCCCACGACCGCGCTGGACGTCACCACCCAGAAGCAGATTCTGGAGCTGATCCGCGACGTCCAGGCCAAGCGCGCCATGGGCGTGATGTTCATCACCCACGACTTCGGCGTGGTGGCGGAGATCGCGCACCGCGTCGCGGTCATGCAGAAGGGCCGGATGGTCGAGATCGGCCCGGCGGCCGACGTGCTGAACCGGCCGCAGCACCCCTACACCCGCCAGCTGATCGCCGCCGTCCCGCACCTGATCGAGCACCGCGCGGACTTCACCCACGAGCGCAAGCCGGTCCTGACCGCCGAGAAGGTGTGCAAGACCTTCCACATCGGCGGCGGCTTCTTCAAGCCGGGGCGCAGCGTGGTCGCCGGCAACGACCTGTCGCTGACCATCCACGAGGGGGAAACGGTCGGTCTGGTCGGCGAGTCCGGCTCCGGCAAGTCGACGCTGGGCCGGTCCATCGTCGGGCTGATCAAGCCGGACAGCGGCAGGATCCTGTTCGAAGGGGCGGACCTGCTGTCGCTGTCGCGCCCGGCCTTCCGGCCCTACCGGCGGCATGTGCAGATGGTCTTCCAGGACCCCTACGCCTCGCTGAACCCGCGCCACACCGTGGGCGACATCATCACCCAGGGACCCGTGGCCTTCGGCGAGGACCGCAACAAGGCGCTGGAGAAGGCGCGGGAGCTGCTGACTCTGGTCGGCCTCGACGCCTCGGCGGCGGAGCGTTTCCCGCACGAGTTCTCCGGCGGGCAGCGGCAGCGCATCTCCATCGCCCGCGCCCTCGCCCTGGAGCCGAAGCTGCTGATCGCGGACGAGCCGGTGTCGGCGCTGGACGTGTCGGTGCAGGCCCAGGTGCTCGACCTGCTGGAGGATCTGCGGCACCGGCTGAACCTGTCGATGCTGTTCATCACCCACGACCTGCGCATCGCCGCCCAAATCTGCGACACCATCGCCGTGATGCAGAAGGGCCGCATCGTGGAGATCGGGCCGGCGCGCGAGGTCTTCGGCAACCCGCAGCACGCCTACACGCGCCAGCTCCTCGACGCCATCCCCGGCAAGGGCTGGACCATGCCGGCGGACATCGAGCCGCCCGCCCGGCGCGGTGCGGCGCTGCGGCACAGCGCATGAGGCCCCCGTGAAGATCGCCGTCATCGGGGCCGGCGCGGTCGGGGGGCTCATCGCCGCGCGGCTGATCGCCGCCGGCCTGCCGGTCCCCCTGGTCGCCCGGCGCCGGACGCTCGACACGCTGCGGCGGGAGGGGCTGTCGGTCGAAGGCCCCTCGGGCCGCCCGGTCACGGTGCGGCCCCAGGTCACCGACGACACGCTGTCGCTCGGCCCGCAGGACGCGGTGATGCTGGCCGTCCCCGCCCCGGCCCTGCCGGAGGTGCTGGAGCTGCTGCCCCCGCTGCTGGGCCGCGAGACGCGGCTGGTGGCGGTGGTCGGCGGCGTTCCCTGGTGGTATCCGGCTGGAAAGGACGGCGCTCGGCCGCTCGCCTCCGTCGATCCGCAAGGGCTGCTGTGGAACGCCATCCCGGCGGAGCGGATCGTCGGCGCCGTCGCCCGCGTGGCGGTGGAGCGGCGCTCCCCCAGCTACCTGCGGCACCTGGGCGGCCTGCGCCTCGCCCTCGGGCCGGCTGTTGGCCCGGCTGTGGGACAGGACGGCGTCGGCGACCTCGCCACGCTGTTCGGGGCTGGCGGCTTCAACGCCGTCGCGGTGGACGACATCCGGGCGGAGGTCTGGGCCGCGCTGACCGGGCCGCTCGCCTTCGGAGCGCTGGGGATCGTCACCGGCCTGCCGCCCCAGGCCATCGCCGGCCACGCGGAGCTGCGCCCCGTGCTGGAGGCGGTGGTGGCGGAACTCTCGGGGCTGGCGGCG
The DNA here is from genome assembly GCF_053470405.2 of Azospirillum mesophilum. Classification (NCBI taxonomy): domain Bacteria; kingdom Pseudomonadati; phylum Pseudomonadota; class Alphaproteobacteria; order Rhodospirillales; family Azospirillaceae; genus Azospirillum; species Azospirillum mesophilum. The sequence goes on along the minus strand of NZ_JBPXMQ020000026.1, from coordinate 70,688 downwards.
GCGCTCGGCCATCCGGCGCGTGTCGGGCTGGACGAGTTGTGGACGCTCGCCCAGCAGCCCGGCCGCATCCATCCGGACCTCACCGCCGACCGGCGGACGGAGGTGGAGGCGGTGCTGGACGCGCCCCTGGAGTTGGCGGACCGGGCGGGGGTCGCCCTGCCCACCGTGAACACGCTGCGGGCGCTCGTCCGCTTGAAGACTCAACGATAAACACGAATACGGGATAGGGATCATGTCAGAGCTGCGCATCGACGGCGACCGCCTGTGGCGGACCCTGATGGACCTCGCCAAAATCGGCGCCACGCCGAAGGGCGGCCTGTGCCGGCTGGCGCTGACCGACCTCGACCGGCAGGGGCGCGACCTGTTCGTTTCCTGGTGCCGGGACGCGGGCTGCACCGTCACGGTGGACGAGGTGGGCAACATCTTCGCCCGCCGCCCCGGCCGCACCCCGGACCGCCCCGCCGTCTGCATGGGCAGCCACCTGGACACCCAGCCGACCGGCGGGCGCTTCGACGGCATCTACGGCGTGCTGGCGGGGCTGGAGGTGATCCGGTCCCTCAACGACCAGAACATCGAGACCGACGCCCCCATCGACCTGATCGTCTGGACCAACGAGGAGGGTGCCCGCTTCTCCCCGCCCATGCTGGGATCGGGCGTCGCCATGGGCGTCTTCACGCTCGACCATGTGCTGGACATCCGCGACAACGACGGCCTGCGGCTGGGCGACGAGCTGGCGCGCATCGGCTACAAGGGCACCGTCCCGGTCACCGGCCACGTCCTGGGCGCCTATTTCGAGGCGCACATCGAGCAGGGTCCCGTGCTGGAGGCCGAAGGCTTCGCGATCGGCGTCGTCACCGGCGCCCAGGGTCAGCGCTGGTACGAAGCCACCGTCCTGGGCCGCGAATCCCACGCCGGCCCGACGCCCATGCGGATGCGCCGCGACGCGCTGGCCGGGGCCGCCGTGATGATGGAGGCGGTGGAGGCCATCGCGCTGGAAGTCGGCGGCGACGCCTGCTCCACCATCGGCCGCATCCGGGCGGAGCCGGACTCCCGCAACGTCATCCCCGGCCGCGTCTGGTTCACCATCGACCTGCGCAACCCCGACGCCGGCCAGCTCGCCCGCATGGACGTCCTGCTGCGGGAGCGGCTGGCCGCCATCGCGGAGAAGCGCGGCCTGACGCTGGAGCTGACCGACTTCTGGGCCTTCCCCACCACACCCTTCGCGGCGGATCTGGTCGGTCGCGTGCGCGACTCCGCCCAGCGCCGGGGCCTCCGCCACCGCGACATCGTGTCCGGGGCCGGCCACGACGCGGTCTATGTCGCCCGCAAGGTGCCGACGGCCATGATCTTCATCCCCTGCGAAGGGGGCCTGAGCCACAACGAGGCCGAAAACATCCAGCCCGACCAAGCCACCGCCGGCTGCACCGTGCTGGCCGACGCCGTCCTGGCGACGGCCGGTTGACTTTTCTCCCTCTCCCCTCTGGGGAGAGGGTCGGGGTGAGGGGGTCCCGCTGCCTTGGTACGTCCGGGACAAGCACACCCCCCTCACCCTAACCCTCTCCCCTCTGGGGAGAGGGGATGAACACTATTCCTCCGGAGCCCCCATCCATGCGCTACATCTTTGCCGAGGCCCAGTTGCGCCACCGTCCGCCCACCTTCCTGGTGCGCGGACAGCCGAAGCCCTGCCCGGAGAAGCCGGAGCGGGCGGACGCCCTCGTCGGCTCGCTGCGGGCGCGCGGGGTGGCGGTGGAGGAACCGCCGTCCTACGGCGCCGGCCCACGCGCGGCGGTGCATTCGGCCGACTATCTGCGCTTTCTGGAGACGGCCTACGAGCGCTGGGCGGCCCTGCCCGACGCGGCGGAGGTCATTATCCCCAACGTCCACCGCAACACCGACATGGCCGAATACCCGACGGGCATCGTCGGTCAGGCCGGCTGGCACATGGCCGACACCGCCTGCCCCATCGGCCCCGGCACCTGGGAGGCCATCTGCGCCGGCGCCGACACGGCGGCCCATGCGGCAACATTGGTGGCAAGCGGGCAGGAGCGTGCGGCCTACGCGCTCTGCCGGCCGCCGGGGCACCACGCCTCGCGCGATATGGCCGGCGGCTTCTGCTACATCAACAACGCCGCCGTGGCGGCGCAGGCCATGCTGCCGATCTACGCCCAGCAGGGCCGCGCGCCGCGCGTCGCCATCCTGGACGTGGACGTGCACCACGGCAACGGCACGCAGGCGATCTTCTACGAGCGCGACGACGTGCTGTTCGTGTCGATCCACGGCGATCCGAACAACTTCTACCCCTGGTTCGCCGGCTACGCGCACGAGCGCGGCAAGGGCATGGGCCTGGGCAGCAACCTGAACATCCCCTTGCCCATGGGGACGGAGGAGGCGACCTTCCTCGACGCCGTGGACACCGCGCTGGCGCAGATCGCCGCCTTCGGGCCGCAGGCGCTGGTGCTGTCGCTGGGCTTCGACACCTTCATCGGCGACCCGCTGGCCTTCTTCAAGGTGACCACGCCCGGCTTCGCCACGCTCGGCCGCAAGATCGCCGGGGCGGGTCTGCCGACCGTGCTGGTGCAGGAGGGCGGCTACGACTGCGACGCGCTGGCCGCCAACCTCGCCAGCTTCCTGGATGGCTTTGAAGGGAAACAGGCATGATCGGCGCGGAAATCCTCGTCAGGACGCTGCTGGCGAACGGGGTGGGCGCCTGCTTCGCCAACCCCGGCACGTCGGAGCTGCACGCGCTGGCCGCCTTCGATTCCATGCCCGGCGTACTGTGCGTCCCGACCCTGTTCGAGGGCGTGGCGACGGGCGCCGCCGACGGCTACGCCCGCATGACGGACAAGCCGGCGGCGACGCTGCTGCATCTCGGGCCGGGGCTGGCGAACGGGCTCGCCAACCTGCACAACGCGCGGCGCGCCCGCGTGCCGCTGCTGAACATCGTCGGCGACCACGCGACATGGCACCGGGGCTTCGACGCGCCGCTGACCTCCGACGTGGAAGCGCTGGCCGCCCCCATGTCGGCCTGGGTCCGCACGGTGCCGAACGCAGCCTCCGTCGCCCGCGACACGGCGGACGCGATCCGCGCCGCCCTGACCCCGCCCGGCGGTGTGGCGACGCTGATCCTGCCGTCGGACTCCTCCTGGGACGAGGCTCCGGCGGTCGAGCCCATCCTCGTGGAGGCCCCCGCCCCCACGCCCCCGGACGCCGACGCCCTGCGCAGCGCCGCCCAGGCCCTGCGGAGCGGCGGCCGCGTCGTGGTGATGCTGAACGGCCCGGCAACCCGCGCCGAGGGCTTGGCCCTGGCCGGCCGGATCGCCGCGAAGACCGGGGCCAAGCTCTACGCCCACACCGGCGCGACCCGCATCGAGCGCGGCGCCGGCCGCGTGGCGGTGGAGCGCTTCCCCTACCCCATCGACCTCGGCCTCGCCGCGCTGGCCGGCGTGGAGCACATCATCCTGATCGGCGCCACGGAGCCGGTGGGCTTCTTCGGCTATCCCGACAAGCCCAGCCGCCTCGCCCCCGAAGGCTGCCGCATCCACAACGTCGCCCCGCCGGGCACCGACGCGCTGGCCGCCCTGCGCCAGCTGGCCGAGGAGACCGGCGCCGCCAGCACGCCCGAACCGACCCAGCGCCTCGCCCTGCCCACCCCCGCCACGGGCGCGCTGACCGCCGACAGCATCGGCCAGTCGCTGGCCGCCCTGCTGCCGGAGGGCGCCATCGTCGTGGACGAGGCGATCTCCTCCAGCTCCATGGCCTACGCGCCTTGCGCGGGTGCCCGGCCGCACGACTGGCTGACCATCACCGGCGGCTCCATCGGCATCGGCATGCCGCTGGCGCTGGGGGCGGCGGTCGCCTGCCCGGACCGCAAGGTGGTGAACCTCCAGGCCGACGGCAGCGGCATGTACACGCTGCAAGCCCTGTGGAGCCAGGCGCGCGAGAAGGCCGATGTGGTGACCATCGTCTTCGCCAACCGCCGCTACGGCATCCTGCAATGGGAGCTGGGCAACCTCGGCTTCCGGGAAATGGGGCCGAACGCCCGCAACTGCACGGAGCTTGGCCGCCCCGACCTGGACTGGGTCACCCTCGCCCGCGGCATGGGCGTACAGGGCGGACAGGCGACGGACGCCGACAGCTTCAACCGCCTGCTGAAAGCGGCGTTCGCGCGGAAGGGTCCGTTCCTGATCGAGGCGGTGCTGTAGTTCCCCTCTCCCGGGGCGGGAGAGGGAAAGAAAAAACCGGGAGGAACATCATGTCCAAGAAAGCCACCCGCAAGGTCATCGTCACCTGCGCGGTCACCGGCTCCATCCACACGCCCAGCATGTCGCCGCACCTGCCGGTGACGCCCGACCAGATCGCGGCGGACGCCATCGCGGCGGTGGAGGCCGGGGCAGCCATCGTCCATCTGCACGCCCGCGACCCGCAGACCGGGCGCCCCACCCAGGATCCGGAGCTGTTCGGCCGCTTCCTGCCGCGCATCAAGCAGGCCACCAAGGCGGTGGTGAACATCACCACCGGCGGCAGCGCCGCCATGACGGTGGAGGAGCGGCTTCGCCCGGCCACGCACTTCCAGCCGGAGGTGGCGTCGCTCAACATGGGGTCGATGAACTTCGGGCTGTACCCGATGCTTGACCGCTTCACCGAGTTCCAGCACGACTGGGAACAGCCCTATCTGGAGGGCAGCCGGGACCGCGTCTTCAAGAACACCTTCGCGGACATCGAATACATCCTGCGGACCTGCTCCAGCAACGGAACGCGGTTCGAGTTCGAGTGCTACGACATCTCGCACCTCTACACGCTGGCCCATTTCCTGGACCGCAAGCTGGTGACGCCTCCGCTGTTCGTGCAGTCGGTCTTCGGCATCCTCGGCGGCATCGGCCCGCATCCGGAGGACGTGATGCACATGAAGCGCACGGCCGACCGGCTGTTCGGCGACCAGTATGTCTGGTCGGTGCTGGGCGCCGGGCGCAACCAGATGCCCATTGCGGCGCAGTCCCTGACGCTGGGCGGCAACGTGCGCGTCGGGCTGGAGGACAATCTGTGGGCCGGCCCCGGCCGCCTCGCCACCTCCAACGCGGAGCAGGTGCGGATGGTCCGCAGCCTGATCGAAGGGCTGGCGCTGGAAATCGCCACCCCGGACGAGGCCCGCGCCATGCTGGACCTCAAGGGCGGCGACGCCGTGAATTTTTGACGAAAGCACGCTTTATGATCAGCCGCGCACGGGCGCTGGACTTGACGCTGGTCGGCCTGATCAGCGTCGCCTGGGGCTTGAACTGGCCCGCCGTCAAGATCGCCCTGTCCCAAATCCCGCCCTGGACCCTGCGCAGCATCGCCTTCGCGGTCTGCGCGGCGGTTCTGTTCGCCATCGCCCGGATGCGCGGCGAATCCCTCGCCGTGCCGCGCGGGGAGCGGGGTCCGCTGGTCGCGTCGGCGCTGCTGAACATGGCGGGCTTCAACATCTGCTCCGCCTTCGGGCAGATGAACATGGCGACCTCCGGGGCGGCCATCATCGCCTACACCATGCCGGCCTGGGCGATGCTGCTGGCGATTCCGCTGCTGGGCGAGCGGCCGGGGGCGCGGCAGTGGATGGGGCTGGGCTGCGGGCTGGCAGGGCTGGCCGTCCTGCTGGGACCTGACCTGGCGCGGCTGGGCGCCCTGCCGCTCGGCCCCGCCTTCATGCTGGCGGGGGCGCTGTGCTGGGCGCTGGGCAATCTGGTGATGAAGCGGACGCGCTGGACCATGCGGCCGGCGGCCATCACCGGCTGGCAGTTCGCCATCTCCCTGCCTGTGGTGCTGCCCGTGGCGCTCGCGCTGGAGCCCGCCCCCACCCTGGCGCTGGAGCCGCGCGTGGCCGTAGCACTGGCCTACCACCTGCTGGTCGCCATGGTGGGCGGCTATCTGCTGTGGTTCGCCATCGTGCAGCGGTTGAGCGTGGCCCAGGCCTCCGTCAGTTCCCTGATCGTGCCGGTGGTGGGCGTCAGCGGGGCCATCCTGGTATTAGGCGAGACCCCGCCGCTGCGCACCTTCCTGTCGCTGGCGCTGATCCTGTGCGCGGTGCTTCTCGTCGTCATGGTCCGGCCATCCGCGCCGAAAACACCCCAATCCCTGCTTCGGTCCCCATTGAGGGAGGACACCCCATGAACTGGGCCATGAACCGAGACTTCAGCCGGCCCGGCCGGTCGGCGCTCGTCGCCAGCGAGGCCGCCGTGGCGACCTCCCACCCGCTCGCCACCGCCGCCGCGCTTGAGATTTTGCAGGCCGGCGGCAACGCGGTCGACGCCGCGCTGGCCGCCGTCGCCGTCCAGTGCGTGGTCGAGCCGCACATGACCGGCATCGGCGGCGACTGCTTCGCGCTCTACGCCCCCGCCAACAGGCCGGTCGTGGCGCTCAACGGCAGCGGGCGCGCGCCGGCCGCCGCCAGCGTGGCGCGTCTGGCCGAGCTGGACGTGACCGGCGAGATCCCCCGGCGCAGCGCGCACGCGGTCACCGTGCCCGGCGCGGTCGCCGCCTGGACGCGCCTGCACGCCGACCACGCCCGGCTGCCGCTCGGCCGGCTGTTCGAGCGCGCGATCCGCTACGCCGAGGAGGGCTATGGCGTGGCCCCGCGCGTCGCGCAGGACTGGCACAACGACGCCGCCCTGCTGGCCGGCGACGAAGGCTGCCGCGCCGTCTTCCTGCCCGGCGGACACCCGCCGCGCGCCGGGGAGCGCCACGCGCAGCCCCTGCTCGGCCAACGGCTGCGCGAGATCGCGCGCGATGGTGCGGCGGCCTTCTACACCGGCGCCACGGCGGATTCGCTCGTGGCCTTCCTGCGCGCCCGCGGCGGCCTGCACACGGCGGAGGACTTCGCCGAGGCCGTGGATGGCGCCGAGTACGTGACGCCGATCAGCACGGATTACCGGGGCTATGAGGTGATGGAGTGCCCGCCGAACGGCCAGGGCCTCGCCGCGCTGATGATCCTGAACACGCTGGGCGGCTTCGACCTGTCGCCGTCCCTGGACGAGGCGGCGCGCCACCACCTGCACGCGGAGGCGACGAAGCTCGCCTACCATCACCGCGACGCGCTGATCGGCGAGGGCAACCCGGCCGCGACCGCGCAACTTCTGTCCGCCGAGGTGACCGACGCCCTCCGGCGCCGCATCGACCCCAACCGCGCGCAGCCGCCGGTGCTGTGGACGGAAGCCGAGCACAAGGACACCATCTATCTCTGCGTCGTGGACCGCGACGGCAACGCCATCTCCTTCATCAACTCCATCTTCAACGCCTTCGGCAGCGCGCAGCTCGACCCGGCGACCGGCGTGCTTCTGCACAACCGGGGCACGTCCTTCCGCCTGATCGAGGGGCATCCCAACGCCATCGCGCCGCGCCGCCGGCCGATGCACACCATCATCCCCGGCCTGCTGCGCAAGGACGGGCGGACGGTCTGCCCCTTCGGCGTGATGGGCGGGCACTATCAGGCGGCCGGGCACGCGGCTTTCCTGTCGGGCGTGCTCGACCGGGGCATGGACGTGCAGACGGCCATCGACCAGCCCCGCAGCTTCGCCTTCAACGGCGTGCTGGAGGTCGAAAGCTCGGTCCCCGACGCGGTGGCGGCGGACCTCGCCGGCCGGGGCCATAGGGTGGTCCGGCGCGGCGGGCCGCTGGGCGGCGCCCAGGCGATCTGGATCGACCACGCGGCGGGCCTGCTGATCGGCGGCTCCGACACCCGCAAGGACGGCTGCGCGCTCGGTTACTGACCCGGGTAGCCCTCCTAGCGCGCGAGCGCGGCCTCCACCGCGCCGGCCATGGCGAGCAGCCGGCGGTCGGCGCCGGTGGCGCCCACCAGCATCAGCCCGCTCGGCAGGTCGCCCGGCTCCTGCATGGGCAGGCTGATCGCGCAGCGGTCGAGGAAGTTGAAGAGGGAGCAGTTGCGCAGCAGCAGGACGTTCAGCCGCGCGTACTCGCCGTCCTCGGCGAATTCCTCGAAACGCGGGGCGGTGATCGGCACCGTCGGCATCAGCAGGGCGTCGAATTCGGCGGTGGTGCGGTCGGCGCGGGCGATCAGGGCGGCGCGGTTCTCGATCAGCTCGATGTAGTCGGCGGCACTCATGCCCCGGCCGCGTTCGATGCGCACGCGCACGCGCGGGTCGTAAAGGTCGCCCTTCTCCGCCAGCAGGGTCCGGTGCCAGTGGACCGCCTCCGCCGCGGAGAAGCCGCCCTTGGCGTTGGCCGGGCCGACGTCGGCCAGCTCCGCCATGGGGATGTCCACGATGCGCGCCCCGGCGTCGGACAGGCGGCGGCACGCCGCCTCGAAGGCGCGGGCCACCGGCGCCTCCAGCCCGTCCAGCACGACCGCCTGCGGCACGGCGAAGCGCAGCCCCGCAAGACCGACCGGCGGCGGCACCCACTCCGCCTCGCCGGCCAGGACCGCGTCGGCGATGGCGCAGCACTCCACCGTCCGGGCGAGCGGCCCGATGGAATCCAGCGTCCAGGACAGCGGCACCGAGCCGCGCAGGGACACGCGGCGCTGGGTCGGCTTGAAGCCGACGATGCCGCACAGCGCCGCGGGGATGCGCACGGATCCGCCGGTGTCGGTGCCGAGCGCCAGCGGCACGTACCCCGCCGCCACCGACACCCCGGCGCCCGAGGAGGACCCGCCGGGAATGCGCCCCAGGTCCGCCGGGTTGCCGGGGGTGCCGTAATGCGGGTTGATGCCAACGCCGGAGAAGGCGAACTCCGTCATGTTGGTGCGGCCGACGACCGCCGCGCCGGCGGCGCGCAGCCGGGCCACTGCGTCGGCGTCGCGCGTAGCGGGCGGCGCCCCGGCCAGCGCCTTCGATCCGGCGAGCGTGGTGTGCCCCGCCTCATCGAACAAATCCTTGACGGAGATCGGCAGTCCGGCGAGCGGCGACGGGCGCTGCCCGGCCCGGCGCAGCAGGTCCTGCGCCTGGGCGGCGTCGCGCGCTTGGCTCCCGTGCACGGCGGTGAAGGTCTTCCGCGCCTCCTCCCCGCCCGCCGCGATGGCGGCGAGGGACGCCTCGACGAGCGCGAGGCTGGTCGTCTCGCCCTTCTCCAGGCTGCGGGAAAGGCTGGTGATCGTGGGCGTCTTCGTCATGGCACGCGCGGCATGCTGTGGATGAGGATGGGGTCAGTGTCGGGCTTCCGCACCGGCTCATGCAAGCCCATCCGTTCATTCATGTCAGGACGCCTCGGGGCTGCGCCGCTTCAGCAGGGACATGCCGGCGAGACTCCAGCGCACCCGATAGCCCCAGTGACGCAGCCGCTCGCCGAGCCAGCCGCCCTTCTGGCGGGCGTAGAGCTTCTTCAGTTCCACCGCCGCGCGGTCGTGGCTGATGCGCTCGGTCGCCATGTCGCGGTAGACACGCTCGGCCGTGCGGCGGCGGCGGACGGCATCGCCGGAATCGAGCACCGCCTCCACCGCGTCGAGGATCTTCGCCAGGGGGCCGGTGGTCCGGGTCATCGCCATGCGGGTCCGCACCGCTGCCATCTGCCGGTCCAGGTTCGCCAGCACGAGGTCGAGCTGCGCCTGCACCGCGTCGTCCCGCGCCGCCGATCCGCGCAGGGACTCCACCGTCGCGCGGACATGCTCCTCCCCCAGCACGCCATGCTCCTGGAAGGCGGCCAGCGCGCGCAAGCCCTCGGCGCGCATGGCCGGCTCCTCCGACCGGGCCTGACGGCAGGCGGCGAAGACGGCGTCCCAGGCCTGCCAGCGGTAGACGAAGTCCAGACCCGTCCCCTTGATGTTCTGCATGCCCATGATGCGGTTGTGGAAGCCGGGCGGCGTCTCCGCCGCGATGCGCTCCACCACCTGATCGCCGGTGGCGTAATAATCCTCGATCACCACGATCTTGCGGCGGAACCAGCCGGTCAGCAGCGCCGCGTAGTCCGCGTCCAGCGCCTTGCGGTCGCCGCCGGCGCGCACCTTTGCCGCGAACTCCCGATACTCCCGCGCCATCGCCTCCCACCCTGCGAGGTGGTCGAGGATGGCGGCGGGTTCCGCCACGCCGGCCTGCTCCAGCGCCGCGCGCAGGGCGTCGGGCCGGTCGCGCAGAGCCAGCAGGGCGGGGACGTCCAGGGGACCCGGCTGCCCTTCCAGCATGGCGCGGAGTGCCGCCTCCACTTGCTCCGGCCCGCGCGGCACGCGCAGGCGGCGGGCGGCGGCCTCCAGCGTCTCCAGCGGGTCGGGCTCGCGCCCGGTCCCGGTCTCCGGCCACAGGGTCAGGGTGGAGGCGGTGGCCTGCCAGGCTTCCTCGATGTAGCCCTGCAAGCCTTCCAGGTTGGAGCCGATCAGCACATGCCGGTCCGCGGCGACGTCGTTGGCGAGGATCGACGCGAACACGCGCGACCGCGAGACGCGGTCGGCCCGGTTGTTGACCACCGTGGTGATGAAGACGCCGGGCTCGGTGTCCGGGTCCTGCCCCTCGAACCCCATGCGCGTCCAGTTGCCGAGCGCGCCGAATCGTTCGTTGGCGGACATGCCGTTGACGAACTCCAGCCGGCGGGTGCGCAGCGTCGCGGTCGGGTAGGCCTTCAGCACGCCGAGATCCGGCACCACCCGGTCGGCCATCTCCTTCAGCGCGAAGTCGCGGTCCACCCCCAGCTCGTCCGCCAGTGCCAGGACGAGCGCGATGTTGAAGGGGTGCTCCTCGTAGGGGAAGCGCTTCAGCGCGTCGGAGGGCAGCAGCCCGGCCTCCAGCCAGCCCACCCCCACCATGCGCGTGCCGAGCGCGTGGGCCGCGTCGGCCAGGATGGGGCGCATCTGCTCCTCCGTGGTCAGGAGGGTGCCGCGCTCCGGGATGAAGTTGGTCATCACCTCCGGGATGTTGCGGCCGGCGGGTCCCTGGAGATCCTCGTGGTCCGGATAGGTGTTGGTGATGGTGGAGATGTCGTCGCGCATCCAGTGCCGTTGCAGCACCCGCACGTAGGACGGGGTCAGCCCCATGCATTCCCACAGGAAGACGTCGGCGCCGAGCGTGGTGGCGATGCGGGCGACGTTGAACTGCTCCCAGATGGTCGCCTTGTCGTAGGGGCGGAAGAGGAACATCTCACGCACCGGGCCGAAGGCGTTGCCGGTCAGGAACATGGCCTCGCAGCCCGTGGTCTTGGAGATCAGCGCGTAGCCCAGCGCGTTGATCATGGCGGCCTTCAGCCGCTCCGTCCCCGACTTGCCGCGCGTGCCCCAGCCGCCCAGCACCAGCGGCAGCGCCGCCCGCGTCCGCCGCATCCGGCCGGCCAGCCAGACATGCCGGCCGAGGAACCACAGCAGCGCCGCCGCGATGAAGACGGCCAGTTGCTGCAAGGTGTTCTGGTAGACGGAGAAGAAATAGGTCTCCAGCTTCCGCCAGGCGGCCGGATCGACGAAGGGAATGACGGCGGGAAAGAAGCGCTGCACGGACTCGTCCAGCGTCGCGTCGCGCCCGTCCGGCAGCCGATGGGGCCGCAGGGAGAAGGAGAATCCCAGCTCCGACAGCGCCTTCAGATAGGCGGAGGGCGGCAGGTTGCGCTGGCTGGTCCAGTTGCGCAGGTTCGCGTAGACCGGAAAGCGGCGGGTCAGCGCCGCCTTGGCCTTCAGCCGGCGCAGGAAGCTTTTCGGCGGCACCACCTCCGTCACGCCCTCCGCCGTGAACAGGCGGACCGGCGCGCCGGTGTCGATGGCCGACAGCGCGTGGTCGGGCAGCGGCAGGTAGGGGCGCCAGCCGGCCTCCTCCGGCAGGTGCAGCGGTTCGCCCGGCACCTTGGTCTCCGCCAGCTCCGACAGGATGGCGGAGGGGGCGGACAGCGTGCCGGTCCAGACGCGGCCGATGGTGTGGCGGAAGGCCTGCCGCTTGTCGGGGGAGGGATGCCGCATCTCGTGCAGCGCCCGCCACGCCCGGAAGCGGAAGCGCGCCCCCCGCTGCACGCGCGGCGCCACCGGCCCCCGCGTCAGGTCGTAGCCGTGGTCGTCCTGCGCCAGCACGGCCAGCACCCGCGCCGCAAGCTCCGGGTTGGCCGCCACCTCCCGGCGCAGGCGCCACAAGGTGCGCTTGCGCCCCTCCGGAATGCCGCGCAGGGTGAGGGCCAGCGCCTCGGACAGGCGGCGGGCGGCGGGGTCGGTGCGGCACCACAGCCGCTCCCGCGTCTCGGCGGCCCAGCGGCGGACGGTCAGGGCCGGGGCGTCGGTGTGCAGCCGTTCCAGGTCGGGCAGCAGCTCCGCGAACCAGCGGCGCGCGGCACCGTCCTCCATGCGCTCCGGCAGGCGTCCGGCGACGGTCAGGGCGGTCCGCAGCACGAAGGGGCTCTTCTCCGTCGCGAAGACCTCCGACCAGACCGGACGCAGCAGCTCCGCCCCGACCCGGTCGAGCAGATGCGGCGCGGTGGTCAGCACGGCGGCGCGCACCTCCGGGGCGGGGTCTTCGGTGGCGAGGCCCGTCAGCAGGGCGGCGATCAGTCCCTTCGGCGCCCGCCACAGCCCCAGCGCCAGGGCCTGCCGCACGGCGACGCTGGGGTCGTTGCGCACCACGCCCGCAAGATCCGCCAGATCGGGTATGGCCTCCAGGCTTTCGCACAGCAGGGCGACGGCGCCCCGCCGCACCCACAGGTCGTCCCCCTCCGCCGGTTCGGACAGGCGGACGCGGAGGGCATGGCGGAAGGCGTCCGGCGACAGGGTGCGCAGCAGGCGCAGCGCCTCCCGCTGGCTCCAAACATCGGAGGATGGACCGGTGGCGGGGGTGAGCGCCGCGCGGTAGATCGTGCGCAGGGTCAGGTCCCCGACGATCCCTTCCTGAAGCGCCGGGGCCACGGCGCGCAGCGCGGCGGCCAGCGCGTGGAAGGCGGCGGTGCGCACACGGGCGTCGCCGTCGTGGCTCATCAGCCGGGCGGCCACGCCCTCCACGTTCAGGCGCCGCCACAGCCGCCGCTGCGCCTCCTCCTCCCCCGCTTCCCCGAGCGCCAGAGCCGCCATGGCGCCCAGCCGGTCGAGCGCGAAGGCGATGCGCCGCTCGTGCAGGGAGACACGGCGGCGGTAGCGGTCGATCACCGCGTCGAAGCCGAACCAGCGCCGGAAGGCCCGCCGGTCGCCGCGCACCTGCCACGCCGTCCGGCCGAGATGCCGGGAAAAGTCCAGGATGTGGGCGCGCCGTTCCTCCTCGTCGAGGGCGCGGGCGTGGCGGGCGCTGAGGTCGGCGAAGGCGCGGTGCAGGTCGGCGGTCCGGTCCGCCTCCTCCCGCACCATGTCGGACAGGAAGACGGCAAGGTCGGCGGGGTGGGCGGTGGGACCGAAGCGCGCGGCGGCGGCCTTCGCCCACTCGTCCAGCATCGGCCGCTCCGCCCTCAGGAGGCGCGGGTGGACGCCACGCTCCAGCCGGCGGCGCACCGGTTCGGGCCGCAGGGATTCGGGCGGCAGCGCTGGAGAACCCGCTCGTTCCGGCCGTTCGGGGACTCTGCTAGTCTGGACCGACATCCCGCACTCCGTCGTTCGCCCACACATTGTTGTTGGAAAGGGCGAACAGCCGCCGCCCCCGGATGTCGTCGAACGGCACCTCGCCGGGCATGAAGTCGCGGTAGCCGCGCCCGTTCCCGAAATGCCACGTCACCGAGACCAGCCCCGTCACGTCCCCCGTCCGCAGCCGCTTCTCCACGCCGAACCCAAGCTCCACCCGCTCGCCGGACGGCAGGAAATGGTCGTAGGAGGCGCCAAGCCGCAGCCGGTTGTCGTTCAGGGGCGCACTCCGCCCGCCGTTGGCGAAATAGCGGGCCTGCCGGTAGCCGATCTCCGCCACCACCGGGCCGAACAGCTGCTGCCAGGCGACCTCCAGCGCGACGTTGTCGGGCTGGAGGGGGTTGAAGCTCTGCGTCGTCGTCAGCCCGGCGTTCAGGACCCAGCGCGTGTCGAGCCACGGGCTGTGCGTCAGGCTGTAGGAAAAGCGCAGGCCGTGCCGGTGGGTGGCCTTGTAGGGGGTGAAGACATCCGGGTCGATGTCGCCGAGGCCCCGCGCCTCCTCCTGCGACAGGCTGAGGTGGCGCACGAAGACGGTGGCGCCCATCCGATGGCCGGTCTTCTCCGACAGCTCCTGCCGGAAGGCGGCGCCGGCCTGGAGCGTGCCCGACCATTCCACGCCCCGCTCCGGCAGGCGCTGCCCGTAGAGGTCCGCACCAGCGCGCAAGACCAGCGGCAGGTCCACGGGCCGGTGCTCCACCCGCTCGGTGAAGCCCAGTGTCGGGCGGTCCAGGTCCCAGCCGCGCGCCAGGAACTCCGTGCGCCAGTAGAGCTGCCGGGCCGGGTCGAAGTAGCGGTGCACCGCGCTCAGCTCCGCCGAGGGCTGCGGCTTGGTTCCGGTCTGCGGCTCGTCGTTCGCCAGCCGGCGCTGGACCAGCGCCGTGACGCTCCAGGTGCCGTCCTCCTGCCCGCCGAGCGGCAGGCCGTCGTCGAAACGCACCCCACGGATGTCCGGCGCGTCCGCCACCGTGACCGGCGGGTCCGGCGTGCGTTCCGGCGCCGGGGCCAGCGGCTCCACGTCCGAGGCGACGACCGTCGGGTCGGGGACGAGGCGGAAAACGCGCAGCAGCGCTTCCTCCCGTCCCGGCTCGGGCCGCAGATCCACCGCCTGCCAGCCGGCGGGGACCGGGCGGTAGCGCGTCAGGGTGTTCCCGTCGCGCAGCTCGTCAATGCGCAGCCACGCCGGCCCCTCGATCCGGTGCACCAGCGGCTCCGCCGCCGTGGCGACGTCGTAGGCGCGGTCGGCCCGCTTGGCCAACGGCACCATGGAGCCATCGGGGGCGCGCTCCCACAGGCCCAGGCGGACGAAGCGGTTGGCGACGGGGTTCACCAGGGCGAATCGCAGCGCGTGCTCCCCCGCCGGAACGGGGATGCGCAGGGTCTGCGGCGCGCGGCCGGGGCCGACGCGCAGCGTCGCCGGGGCACCATCGTCCAGCCACCAGCGCACCTCCACCGGCTCGGCCGGCATGGTCGGCAGGGTGACCGGGGACAGCCGCGCCTCCACCTCCCCGGCGGCGGTGTTGATGATGGACACGGCGACGGTCGCCGTCCCGCCGAGAAGCTGTTCGGCGGGGCCGAGCGGTTTCAGCAGGGCGGCCCGTGCCTGGACGGCAGGGCTCTCCGGCTCCCATCCCTCCACCGGCACGGTGCGCACCCCGGCGCTCGATTCCGGGGAGGCCAGCCGTTCCCAGCGCGCCTTGCGGGTGAAGCGTCCCCACACCGCCGGCACACCCGGAACCGCCGCGTTCTCCTGCGCCAGCCGCGCCGCCTCGGCCAGCGCAGCACCGTTGCGCTCCGGCGCCCGTTCGAAGGCGGCGAGCAGCCGGTCGAGCCGCGCGCGCACCGCCTCGCCGGGGGCGGCCGGTGCCGCCGCGCCTCCCGCCTGCGGGGCTGACGCGCCGAAGGCGGCCAGCGTTCCCTGCGTCGCGGGCGGCAGGACCGCGAGCGGAAGGGCCGGCCGCTCCACCGCCACGCGGACCAGCAGCGGCGTGCCGTCCGTCTCCACGGCAACCTCCGACACGCCGGCGGGCAGGGTCAGCGGCTCCACCACGGCGGTGCCCGGCACGCCGGGGGCGCCCAGGGCTTCCAGCCCGGCGGCCGGCACGTTGTTGGTGTAGGACACCGGCCGCGCCGCCCCGCCCGTGATCGTCCCACCCGCGCGGATGCGGAACCAGCCGTTGGCCGGTGCCCCCTTTGCACTCGGGTGCAGCGGGCGCGCCTCCACCCGCAGCGTCGCGGGACCGGGAACGCTCAGCCGCACGGGGTTGCCCGGCAGGGTGAGGAAGGCGGCGAAGGGCAGGTCGCGGGCCGTGGAGACGACGGTGGCCGCCCCGGCGTGGCCGGTGACCAGGGGGGATGCGTCCTCCCACAAGCGCGGTCCGGGGTGGGCCGCCTGCCAGGCCAGCCACGCATCGGCGGAGGGTGCTGCGCGGATCGCGCGCCCGTCCTCCAGCGCCTTGGCCCAGGGCGAGCCCGCCGGCCCGGCCTGCCGGAACAGGGCGAGCGCCCGCTCCTCCTCCCCATGGCGCTGCGCCTCCAGACCTTGCCAGACCAGCCGTCGGGCGGGATCGGGGTCGGCCCCCGCCAACACCTCATACTCCGGCCACCAGCCGAGCCGGTAGGCGGCCTGCGGCAGGTCCGCCGGGCGCTCCCCCGGCGGCATCGCCAGCCCGACCTGCAAGGCCATGGCGTCGCGCCGGTCGGCCATCAGCGCGTCGGCAAGCGCGCGCAGCAGCGTCAGGTCCGGCCGCCGCGCGATCTCGGCGGCGAGCATGGCCTCCTGCCCCTCCAGGTCGTTGGTCTCGCGGTAGCGCCGCATCAGATCGTCGAAGGCCTGCCGCCGCGCCTGCGGGCTGCGCGCGTCGCGGTAGAGGCCCTTCAGCACCCGCTCCGCCAGATAGTGCTCGCCCTGCCGTTCCAGCATGCGCGCCTGCCCCACCGTCGTGCCGCCGCCCGAGGGCTTCTCCACCGTTGCGAAGGCGGTCCGATGACGGGCGCGAAGCAGGCGCAGCAGCGGCAGCCAGCCGTTGTGAAGCTCCCGCGCCGCCTCCGGCCGGCGGTCGAGGTCGCGCAGGAAGGCGCAGCGGTCCGGCTGTTCGGTCCAGGACGGGCAGGTGATGGCCGCCGCAACCGCGCCGGTGAACAGGCGGTAGGCGTCCGGCTGGCCCAACCGGGCGGTCTCCTCCATCTGCGCGCCGGACGCCAGCGGCTCCGGGCGGGAGGCGCGGTACTGCACGGCGACGCGCACCGGCGGCCCGCCCTGTTCCCTCCACAGCGTGACCGTCCGCACCCCCCTGGGCAGCGGCAGTTCGGCCGTGCCCGCCTCCACCAGCGGCCCCGGCGGGTGGTTGACCGCGAAGGCGCCGTCCTGCGTCGGAACAACCGACCCTTCTTGATCGCGCAACCCCAGCCGTCCCGGCCCCGGCTGGTAGGCGTTCGGCGGCAGGTCGCGGCCGGGGTGCAGGCGCACCCGGCGCGGCGGGGCGCCGTCATACTGCACGAACAGGTCCACCGACCGGTCGAGCCCCTCGCGCGCCGCAATCAGGCGCAGCTGTGACGGCGCCTCCCGCGCCGGCAGGACGTAGCGGAAGGGGGCCGAACGCTCCGGCACGGGAAGGAAGCTTGCCCCGAGCAGCCGGTCCTGCAACAGCTCGGGACCGAGCCCCGCCGGGTCGGGCGGGCGCGGCGGGTCGAAGGGGCCGATCAGCCGGTCCTCCGCCACCCAGCCATTGCCCGGCCGCAAGCCTTTGGGCAGCCGTTGGGGCAGCAGCTCGCGGTATTCCGTGTAGCTGCCGCGAAGGCGCTCCGCCGCCCGCTGCACCGCCGGGTCGCCGGGGCGTTCCTTCGCCGACCGCTCCATCAGCGCCGAGGCGGCCAGCCCCGCCCCGCCCCAGCGGTTGTCGCGGGCGAGGCGCCGCGCCTGCGCCTCCAGCGCGGCGGGGTCGAAGGGGCTGTCGGCGCTTGTCAGCTCCGGCGCGTTCAGGCCGGGCAGCAGATAGCCCGCTACCCCGCCCGCCAGGACCCGCACCGCCACGGGGGCCGAGGCGTCGAAGGCCAGCCGGTGCGTCCCCGTCGGCACGTCGAGATAGCCGATCCGCTCCAGCCCCACCGCTTGGGGGGCGCCGTCCAGCCGGAAGGGTTCGGACAGGTCGGGCGTGGTCTCGAAGGACAGGGTCCGCCAGTCGGCCCCGTCCAGCCGCACCGCGATCCGGTAGGACAGCGTCCACACCGCGCCACCTTCCGCGAACAGTGCGCGGGTCCGCAAGGCCAGCCGCGCCGGACCCTGGACCTCGGCCGCCGCCTCGACGTTGGGCGTCAGCCGGTCGTGGGCGAGCGACTGCATCCGGCGCGTCAGCGTCGCGTCCGGCGCGTCGAGGTCCAGGCGGTCGCGGTACAGTGCCAAGTTCGGAGGCTCCTGCCGCGAGACGAAGAGGGCGAGGGCGAGCGGCCCGCCGTTCCCCGCCGGGTTCCGGACGCGGGCGATGGCGGGCGCGTCGGTCGGGCCGCGCACCAGCAGGTCGCGCCCGTCGATGGAGCGCTGCGGGTCCTGGAGCACGGCAAGGCCGCTGCCGTCCGATAAGGACACCTCGACCGCCTCCCGCTCCAGCGCGGCCCCCTCCGGCCGGCGCAGGCGCAACGCGCCGTCGGCGGGCAGGCGCACGGTCACCGACGCGCCCGGCGCCAGGGTCACCGCATGCAGGCCCGTCCCCCGGTCGCGCACCGGCCGCTCGCCGCCGGCCCAGAGCGGCGCGCCCTCCACATTGTCCCAGCGCAGCAGAGGGGCCGTGCCGCCGGACAGCCGGTCCTCCAGCGCGTCCACGTCGGCCCGCGCGCCTCCGGGGATCAGGCCGGGCGCGCACAGCAGGGCCGCCACAGCCATGGTCGTCGCCATCAGGACCGCGCGAAGCCGGCGCCGGATCATCGAAAGCCGCCCAGCAGGCAGTCGGCCAGCACGCCCCGCAGCGCCGCGTCGCGCGCGAGGTCGTGCCGCAGGTCGCGGGCCATCTCGACATGCATGAAGCCGTAATGGCCGAGGTCGCGCATGGCCTCCGCGTTGGTGTTGGTGGTGGCGCCGAGTTCGCGGATGTCGAAGGGGTAGAGCAGTACCGGCACCGCCCAGCCCGTCTTCAGGCAGCGCGCCCGGTCCCGGACGGCGGGTGGCGGAACCTTGGTGCCGTTGCTGACGATGGCCCCGGCCTCCGACCCGGCGTCGCTGTTGCGCTTCTCGTTCTCGAACCCGTGCAGCTGGACGACCAGCCCGTCGCCGTGCGTGCGGGCGAAGGCGCGGGTGAAGGCGTTGAAGTGGCTGACGCGCTCGTGCGCCATGTCGGCCTTCACCCGGCGCCCGCCCTCCTCGTACCAGCGCGGGACGCTGTTCCAGGCGGCGGCGGCGAAGGGCCGCTCGGCCATCAGGCGGGCGGCGATGGTGCCGGTGTCCAGATCCTTGAAGCGGTGCGGCGCCTCCAGAAGGATGGGGGCGGCGCGCCCGCGACGGATCAGGTAGACGCCCTTGCCCTCGCCCCGGCCGTGCGCCTCGCGCACCACGGTCATGTCAGTGTCGCCGACGCGCAGGCTGCCCAGCGCGAAGCCGAGTTGCCCCAGCGACCGTTCCACCGCCGGACCGGCGTCCCCTTGCAGCAGGCGGACGAAGGCCTCCTCCGCCTGCTCCGCGGCGGCCCGCGTCGCGGCGACGTAGCCGCCGGACAGGGCCGTTTCCTCCAGCAGCCGGTCGATGTCGTCCATACCCATATCCTTGCCGAAGGCCGTTCCCGCCATGGCCAGTCCCCCCGCGATCGCCAAAACCAGAAGACTCCTAACGCGCATGGCCCACCCCCTCCCGCGAGGCTTCCTGCCGGATGTCCCGCCGGGGCAGGAAGCCCGGCAAGGTGCGCGCCAGCGACAGATAGGCCTCCGGCCCGGACTCCAGCCGGACCCGCAGCCGGTAGGTCCCCGGCGGCAGATCGGTGCCGAGCGGCAGGAACAGCGTCCGTTTGGCCCCGACCGACTGCGCGCTGCCCAGGACCGGCGTGTCGAAGGGCTCCGGCCCTACGCGGACGCTGTAGTCGCGGCGGCGCAGGGTCCAGCTCGGGTAGGGGCCGGCGGCGCCACCCGGCCCGCCCTCCACGGCGATGGACAGGTTCTGCCGACCGCTGGCACCCGGTTGGGCGAAGAGGTGGGCGGCCAGCAGCTCGTCGCCCGGCGTGCGCTTGACGTAGTCGAACACGGTTTCCCCCACCGGCAGACGGATGGCGCGGCGGCGGATCAGGCTGTCCTCCGCCGGCTCCGCCTGATTGACGAACAGCCGGGCCGGCCCCGCGCCCACGGCCCTGACCCGGTGCGGCCCGGCGGGCACCGGCGGCAGCGGCACGACCGCCCGCGCCGCCCCGACGGACGGCGCCGCAAGGGACCGCCCGTCCAGTTCCACCTTGACGGAGAGCGGCCCGCCCTGCTCCCGCAGGGCCAGCAGTTCCGGCTGGATCGGCGCCCCGGCGAAGGGCGGGACGAAGGTCAGCGCCGCCTCCGTCCCGTCCGCCGGCAGCGGCGTGAAGATGGAGGCGAGTGCCGCCGGCCGGGCCAGCGTGGCGGCGCGCGGCACCAGCAGGTCGCGGGCGAGCCAGGGGCCTTGCGGCGTCACCTCCTCCCAGTCGTAGCGGCCGGCGAGGATCTGCTCGTCCTCCTGCGGCGGGCGGCGTTGCAGGGTGATGAGCGGTGCGTGGTTCGTGCGCAGCAGATCGCGCCAGCCGGCGGGGCGCAGGGGGAACCATGTCAGCGCGCGGGCGTCGGCGTCCTCCGCCTCGGCGAAGCGGTCTTCCGGCACCATGGAGCGGCGCGCCGTCCCCGGCGGCCGGTTGGACGCCGCGAAGGTCAGCGGCTCGGTCGCCTGGACGCGCAGTTCGCGCACCGGTTCGGGCAGGTCGAAGTGGATCAGCGCGGGCTCCGACAGCTCGGCCACCGGATTGCCGGCCAGCCGGTCGTAGGCGGAGGGGATGAAGCTCAGCGTGATGACGCCCTCCTCCAGCACACGGCCCCCCTCCCCGGCCAGCTGATAACGGAACTGCGGCGGCTCGGGTCCCGGCGGCACCCTGGGATCCAGCCGCACCCGCCGGACCGCCAGTTGGAACGGCGTCGCCGCCCCGTCGGCGTGCAGGATCGGGAAGGTCAGCGGGGTTTGCGGGTCGGACTGGAACACGCGGAGCGACCCCGCGGGCGGGGTCAGTTCCCGCTCGCTCCCCACCCCCTTCACCGGGTCGTCCCGCAGGAAGGCGCGCACGGCCACCGGCGCGTCGGCGGCGATCTCCAGCAGGCCGCCGGCGAACCGCTCCTGATGCGGCGGGCGGGCGGTGGACCAGCCGATGGCGCTGCTGCGGCGGTCCCCCGGCTTGGCGCCGTACCAGGTGATCCGCGCGCTGCCCTCGGTGGCGGCCGGCGTGCCGTCCGGCTGGCGGACGGGGGCGAAGCGCAGCTCCACCACGCCGCCCGTCTCCGGCAAGGGCACGGTGCCGACATGGGCGGCGTCGAGCAGCAGGCCCGGCGGCGGCGCGGGGGCGTCCACCCGCTCCCCCACGACCTCGCGGACCACGAACAGCTCCCGCCCCGCGTAGTCGCGCCCGGCCACGCCGCTCGGCCCCAGCGGGATCCAGCGGTTGCGCAGCAGGTTCTCGCGCTCCTCCCCGTTCAGCAGGGCGGGCGGGTAGACGTTGCCCTCCGCCAACCGGCGGCGCTGGTCCTCGTTCAGGCGCTGCCACAGCACGCCGACGCGGTGCTCCGCCACCGGCTCGCGGGCGTAGACGCGCAGGGACACGCGGGTCAGCGGCACGTCCGCCGACTGGAGCCGGACGCGCAGCGCGCTCGCCGAGGGGTGCGCGGACAGCCCCAGGACGGTGGCGTCGGCGGCGGTCGGCACGTCGGTCCCCTCGCCGTAGAAGGCGGCGGTCACCGGTTTGGAACCGGCCAAGTTCCGAAAGGTGATCGGGCTGGTGCGGCGCTGCCACGTCCCTTCCTCCAGCACCGCGCCGCGCCCGTCCACGAGCTGGTAGTCGATGGCGTAGCGCCATTTCGCCTTGGGGTCGGCGGTGGCCTCGGGCGGCACGTCGGCGTGGCTGACCACGCGCACCAGCTCCGGATGGTTGGGCATCGGGAAGCTGGTCCAGCGCTGCGCGTCCAGCCCGTAGGCGATGCTGGGGTCCGCCTTGTCCAGGCGTTCCAGGGCGGCGGGCTCCTCCCCGAACCAGCCCTGCGCGCCGCGCCACAGGGCCAACGCGGCGCCGAGCAGGGCGGGAAGGACGAACAGCAGGATCAGCAGCCGGCCGAGCAGCCTCATCCGCCCCCTCCCCGCTCCGGCAGGAGCCAGGCGGTGCGGCTGTCGATGAAGCGCGCGACCTGCGCGCGGTCCAGGCGGGCGGGCGCGAAGCGCTCCTCCGACTCCGGGTCGGCGGGGGTGAGGTTGACCAGGGCGGCGACGGCGCCGTCCGCCCCGGCGATCATCAGGAAGCTCTGCCGGCTGTTGGGGTCGATCAGCCGTTCCAGCCGGTAACCCCGGGCGCCCTGCTGCACGCGGCGCAGGGCCAGCCCGTCGCGGCGGTCCAGATAGTCGGTCAGCAGCGCGCGCAGGCCGTCCGGCAGGGGGGTCGTGCGGGCTCCGGCCTCGGCCAGCCGGTCGGCGGGGTCGGCCTCCGCCGTGGGGATGCCCAGCGTGTCGAACAGGGACTGCTCCGCCTGCGCCTCGTCCCGCTGGGCGTAGGCGCCGCGCAGCAGCGGCGACAGCCAGAGCACCGCGAACTCCTTCCCGCGCGTCTGGCCAAGGTAGAGCGTCTGCCGGCTCTGCCCGACACCATAGCCGGCGGTCTCCAGCCGCCCGTCCACCAGCCCCAGGTCGATGCCGGCGCGGCTCACCCGGTCGGCCAAGCCCTGGGCCAGCGGGGTCATACGGGCCGGCCCCAGCTCCGTCCGGCCGAGTTCCGTCCGGCCGAGTTCCGTCCGGTCGAGCGCCAGCAGCGCGTCGTGCGGCGGCAGGACTCCGTCCTCCGGCACGCCGAAGGCGCGGGACTGCACGGCCATCAGCGGCCGGTCGCCGGACTCCCGCAGGATGGCCTGGTTGACGAGGCTGAACAGGTTGGGCGGTGCGGTGGGCAGGGTGACGTTGGCGCTGCCGTCGCCGTTGGCGCGCGGGTCCGCCCCGGCGACCAGCAGGGCGCGGGCGCCCAGCTGCGCGAACAGCGACAGGCCGAACTCCAGCGTGTTCAGTTCGGCCAGCGGGTGCGGCACCTCGACCAGATAGGGTGCCGCGTCCGGGTCGAGCGCGATGGCGACGGTGCCCCAGTGCCGCTCGCCCCCTTCAGCCTCCGTCAGCAGCAGCGTGCGCCGGCCGCCGCCTTCATGAATCGACAACTGGTAGCCCAGCGCGCTCGCGGCCAGACCGGCGGCGGCGAGATCCTCGGCGGTCGGCGCGCGGCCCGCCAGGATGTCGGACAGGAGGGGCCGCAGCACCTCCGCGTCTATGTAGAGCAGCTGGTCCAGCCGGGGCGGGGCGTAGGCGTTGCTGCCCGCCTCGGCGATCCGGCCGGGCTCGCTCAGCCGTTCCAGCAGAAGACCCTGGAGGCGCCCTCCACTCCCCTCCCGGCCAATCCTGTCCGGGGGAAGGGACGCCGCGACGATGCGGGCAGATGCGGGCGGCGCCAGGGTCAATTCGGCGAAGCCGCCGGTGGTGGCCTGCCGCTGGATGTTGCGCGCCGGCGGGCGGCCCCATTCGGTGCGCAGGGTCCCCGCCGCACGCTCCAGCCTGGGAAGGTCCAGCGTTTCCGGCACGCGGTCCACGATGCGCAGGACGGGCGCGCCCTCCCCGCCGCCCTTCTCCGCCGGGCCGCGCAGTTGCAGCACCGATCCGGCCACCGCCTCGTGGAAGGCCTGGAACAGCGACTGGTAGGCGAGCCGCGCGTCCGCCATGCTGTCGCCGGACAGCGACGGGCTGGTCCCCGCCACCGCCAGGGCACGGGCGCCGAGGTCACGGAACAGCGCCGTCCCGGCGTCGGCGAGGCCGCGCGATTCCAGCGGGTCCGGCACCTCCACCACCAGCGGCGCGCCGCCTGAGTCCGGAGCGTCCGTGGTGATGACGTAGGCGCCCCAGCCGCGCCCCGGCGCCTCCTCCCGCAGCAGCAGGTAGTGGCCCTCCACCCGCTCCGCGCGATAGCCGATGGCGTGCAGAATTCCGGACACCTCGCGCAGCGCGTCGGGCGCGGTTCCGCCGGGTTCCAGCAGCCGGGCGACGGCGCGGCGGAAGCCCTCCGCCTCCTCCGGCGCGGGGGGATCGGCGCGGTCGGCGGACCAGTGCGCGTAGACGCCGACGCGGGCGGCGGCCAGGGCGTGGGCCAGGCTGTCCTTGCGGTCGCGCACCGGCACGGGCTCCGTCGCCGCCGTGCCGGGGGTGACCGCCGCCACCGGCAGGAAGGCCGCCAGCGCGAAGCCGACGAGGCTGCCGGCCGCCACCCCGGTCAGGGAGATCTGCAAGGTCGCGCGCGTGAAGCGGGCCAGGATGTTCTTGTCGAACATCTTGATCGCCATCAGCGTGGAGAGCAGATAGCCGAACCCGTAATAGTCGGTGATCTTGACCTCCAGCCCGCTCCAGTGCAGGGCGTAGGCCAGGGCCATCTTGTAGGCGAAGCTGATGTTGAAGAAGAGGAGGATCTTGCGCGCCCCCTCCATCGTCACGCTGGCGAAGACGGGCGTGCGCAGGACCAGCGCCGCCAGCCCGTAGATCACGAAGGCCTCGACGAAGGAGCTGAGCACCTTCACCGGCTGGTACCATTGCAGCGCGATCAGCGCGGGGATGAGGATGCCGTTGAACTCCCACCCGTACAGCAGGTTCATGCGCGAGGCGAGGAAGGCCGTGACCACCAGGATCACATAGGCCTTGGGGCTCGCCAGGACGGAGGTCGCGATGCCCTCGTACAGGTAGGCGATGCCGCTGATGCGGAAGTTGGTGAACTCCATCAGCCCGTAGCGGACGATCAGGTAGGTCAGCCCCAGCGTCACGGCCACGGGGAACAGCCCGCGCAGGAATCCCGGCTTCCAGAACTGGTTGGCCAGCAGCGCGATGACGATCAGCCCGAAGCTTTGCAGATTGTGCCGCCAGTCGAAGGCCAGCCCGAAGCGGTCGTCCAGATACTGCCCCAGCACCGGCAGCAGCCACGCGTCGAAGCCCAGCCGCACGACGATGCTGCACAGGACCAGCGCCATGAAGCGGTCGCGCCCGAAGATGCTGCTCCAGGTCGCCCCGCCCGACAGCCGCTCCGACACCAGCCAGACGAGGAGGTAGGTGACCGCCGCCTCCACCATGATGACGGCGGCCGACCAGGGGCGCGCGATCATCAGCGGCACCAGATAGCCCGGCACCACCAGCCCCGACAGGACCCAGCCGAAGCGCAGGTTGAAGAAGGCGATGACGTGCACGCCCACCCAGGTCGTCGTGATGACGGAGCTGGACAGGCTCCCTTCCGGAAAGACCGGCAGCGGGAACAGGGCCTGGAGCCATTCCATCGCCGGGCGCCCTCAGCCGGCGACGGACAGGGCGCCGGCGATGCGGGCCAGCAGCTCCGCCGACTCCACCGGCTTGCGCACGACCGCCGCCACACGCGCCCCACCGTTCGCGGAGGCCACGTCGAAACCGCCGCTGGCCGACAGGACGATCACCGGCGGCGGGTCGGGGACCTCCGCCGCCAGCGCGTCCAGCGTGCGCAGCCCGTCCATCACCGGCATCATCAGGTCCAGCACCACAAGGTCGAAGCGGCGTTCGCGCAGCCGCGCGATCCCCGCCGCCCCGTCTGGTGCTGTGACCACCGCGTAGCCTTCGACCTCCAGCTTCATCGCCAGCAGCTCGCTCAGCAGGTCGTCGTCGTCGATCAGAAGGATGCTTGCCACCGCGTCGTCCCCCTCACAGCAGCTTGCGCAGGCACAAACGGAAGTCGAAACCGGTCCCCACACCCGACATGGCGTCGAGCCGCCCGCCCCAGGCGGCGAGCCGCCGCGCCCCGGCCTGGATGGCGCGCAGCTCCGCCGAATCCGGGTCGCGGGCGCCCAGCACGACATCGCGCAGCCGCTCCTGCGGCATGCCGACGCCGTCGCTGGTGCAGCGCACGACCACGTCCTGCGGACCCTCCGCCAGCTCGACCAGCACCGCCGCCCCTTCCCGCGCGTCGCGGACGAGCAGCAGCAGGATCGCCAGCATCAGCTCCCGCGTTTCCCGCGCGCCGGCGACGACCAGGGTCACCAGCTCCGGCCAGCGGCGCTCCAGCCGCACGCGGCGGCGGGAGGCCTCCTCGGCGGCGTGCTCCAGCGCCGCGGTCAGCGGCTCGCGCGGGTCGATGGGGTAGAGCCCCTGGGCAGCGCCCTCCGGCTCCGCGTCGAAGAAGGCACCGACGCGGGCCAGCCGCTCGCGCGTCCGTTCCACCGCGCCGCGCAGCCGGTCCAGCGCCCGCGCGCGTCCCGCCTCGCCCAGGCGCGCGTCGCCCAGCAAGTCGGCGGCGAGCAGGATCGCCTCCATCTCGTTGCGCAGCTGAAGGTCCAGGTGGCGGGCCAACGTCGCCTGGAAGCCGGCCAGCCGGGAAACGTCGGTCACGTCCACCAGCTCGCACAGCAGGGCGCCGCCGACCCAGCGTCCGTTCTCCCCGGCCAACGCCGGGCGGCTGGGGGCGGACAGCTTCAGGAGATAGCGGGTCCCGTTCCCGCCCAGCCGTGCCGGCAGGCTGACTCCGCCGCCATCCGACATGATTCGCCGCAGCAGGCCCCCGGCCTCCGCCGGGTCCACCCCGGCCCCGCGCACCAGCAGGTCGAGCGGCGTGACGAGGTCGGGCGCCAAGCCCGCATCGCGCAGCACCTCCCCCATGCGGTCGTTGACGAGCTGGGGCCGGGCGAAGGGGTCGAACACCGCGATGGCCGAGCTGGTCTCCGCCAGGACCGCCTCCAGCAGGTCGAGCCGGTGCTCCAACTGCCCGACGATGCGGCGGATTTGACGGTCCACCGACTTGCCGACCGCATCCGTGTCCGGCCGTTCCGCGACGGACCGCTCAGCCACCAGCAGGTCGCCCAGTTGCTCCGCGATGGCGGCGAAGCCCGGCACCGCCGGGCGGTCCTGACCCGGCTGTTCTGGAGCCACGAAGACCCAATAGGCCAGCGGGTCGCCGTCCGGCGGCAGCGGCGCCACGAAGGCGGCCTCGCCCGGCCCGGCCGGCAGCAGCCCCTTCGCCGGGCGCACCGGGCCGGCTGCGGCGGCTTGCGCGTAGGGCGGCCGCAACGGGTCGCGCGCGTCGGCCGGCAGGTCGGCCAGCGCGCAGCCGTGGGCGGCCACCTCCCGCAGCGCGTGGCCGTCCGGCTCCAGAAGCAGCGACTTGGGCAGGTTGAGCAGCCGCGCCGCCAGCGCCATGCTCAGCGGCACGCGGTCGGCCTCCACCTCCGCCGTGCCACGGTGCAGCCGCTCCCGCACCTGAGTGGACACGCCGCGCAGGATGCAGCGCAAGGACCGGTCCTGCTCCATCTCGCGCTGGCGCTGCACCAGCGGCAGCAGCAGGAGCTGTGACAGCAGAAGCTCCGTCAGCGGCAGCACGGCGCCGCCCCAGCGCAGCACAGCGTAACCGAGCGCCAGCAGCAGCAGGACCACGGCCAGCGCGGTCCACAGCGCCAGACGGGGGCCGATCCGCCCGTAGACCAGGGCGCCCAGCGCGCAAGCAAGCGCGACCAGCACCACCGTGCCCAATAGGCCGAACTCCAGCGGCGGCCCGGCGAGAAGCGTGGCGAAGGCGGAGGCGTGGAAGGCCAGCGCGCTCATGGTCTCCGCCCCCGGCGTCACCGGCGTGTTCAGGCCGGGGCCGGAGGCCGGCCCGACCAGCACCGTCCGGCCGGCGACCATCTGCGGCAGCAGCCGGCCGTTGACGAGGCTGTCGTAGCCGGCGGTGGGAAGTGGTCGGGCGTCGTCGGCGAAGCGAAGCAGGAAGCCGCGCTCCCCCGCCTCGGGAACGGCCGCGCCCGCCGCGCGGGCTGCCGCCGCCTCCACCGTGGGTGCACGGTCCCCCTCCACCGGAATGGAGGTCCATTGCCGGCGGTGGATGCCGTGCTCGGCCGGCGCCAGTGCTGAGGGGCGCGCCACGAACAGGTCGTTCCGTCCATCCTGCGCGCCGTCCGGCAAGCCGGGAGCGCCGGAGGCGGGCACCAGCAGGATGCGGGCAGCGCCGAGATCCCGCAGCGCCTTGACGGCCGGCGTCCAGCGGTCCGGCCCGCCGTCCGACATGCCCTCGCCCGGCATTTCGACGATCAAGGGGAGCGGTTCGCCGCTGTCCCCCAGCCGCGCCGCGCCCAGCCCCACCGCCGCGTCGTACAGAAGGCCGTTGGGCAGGCGGAACAGCGCCAAAGCCGACAGAACCACCGTTGCGGCGAAGGCGGCGAGCGCCAGAACGGACGGATGGCCCAGCGATGCCTTCAGCGTCCCCTCCCCCAGGCAGCACGAAAGTCGTCAGCACGAAAGTTGTTCGACTTCGGTACGAAAGTACCGGTGGGGACATAACCAGCGAGCCCGCGATGCGTTCCTACTCTGGTATGCCATAGGTGCGGTATGCCACGGACGCCGGTTTGCTACGGATGGACACGGCGCCTGTTGATCCTCCCAGACACGGCAGCGGTGCCCCGCGCCCTACAGGAGAATCAACCATGCCCGATGGAAAAGTCCTGCTCGTCACCGGAGCGTCCAGCGGCATCGGCGCCGCCACGGCGCGCGCGGCGGCCGCGGCCGGCTGGCGCCTTGCCCTGGCGGCGCGTTCGGCCGACAAGCTCACGGCGCTGGTTGGGGAGATCGGGGAGGACCGCGCCTGCGCCGTCCCCTGCGACGTCGCCGACTACGACAGTCAGGTGCGGATGGCGGACGCCGTGATGGCGCGTTTCGGACGCATCGACGCCGTCTTCGCCAACGCCGGCACCGGCGGCAAGCCGGGCGGCTTCTCCGCGGCCCCGCCCGAGAGCTGGCGCCGGATGGTCGAGGTCAACATCCTGGGCGTCGCCTACACGCTGCGCGCGACGCTGGAACAGGTCAAGGCGGCGCGCGGGCATGTGGTGATCACCGGCTCGGTCGCCGGGCGGCGGGTGCTGGCCGGGTCGATGTACGCGGCCACCAAATGGGCCGTGAGCGCCATCGGCTACGGCCTGCGGGAGGAGCTGCGCGGAACCGGCGTGCGCGTGACGCTCATCGAGCCGGGCATGGTCGACACGCCCTTCTTCGACAACCCGCAGCCCGACGCGCTGAAGCCGGAGGACATTGCCCGCAGCGTCCTCTACGCCCTGGACCAGCCGCCGGGCGTGGACGTGCACGAACTGACCATCCTGCCGACGCCGCCCCTGGCCCCTCCCGCCGGCTGACCGTCAGGGGGCCTTCGCGCCGCTGAGGAACAGGGCCACCGCGTCGCGGACGTAGCGGTCCACGTCCCCCACGGGGCAGGGGTGCTGGGGCAGGATCAGCCGGCGCATCAGGATGTTGCCGGTGACCATGCCCATGAAGGCCCGCGCGGCGACCTTCGGGTCCTCCACGCGCAGGGCGCCCTGCCCGGCCAGCGCGGGGAGCTTCAGTTCTCCAACGTGACGGTCGATCCGGGGACCAGCTCCGTCCAGCTGCGGGCGGTCTTCCCCAACCCGAACCAGGAGCTGCTGCCCGGCCTGTTCGTGCGCGCCCGCGTGGAGCAGGGCGTGGCCGAAGGCGCCATCGCCGCCCCTCATGTCCAAATTCTTCATCGACCGGCCGGTCTTCGCCTGGGTCATCGCCATCGTCATCATGCTGGCGGGTGCGCTCGCGATTCTCCGCCTGCCGGTCGAGCAGTACCCGAAGATCGCGCCGCCGACGGTGTCCATCACCGCCAGCTATCCCGGCGCCTCGGCCAAGACGCTGGAGGACACGGTCACCCAGGTCATCGAGCAGAAGATGACCGGGCTCGACCACTTCCGCTACATGTCCTCGGCCAGCGATTCGTCGGGCAACGTCACCATCACCCTGACCTTCGAGCCGGAGGCCAACCCCGACATCGCCCAGGTCCAGGTGCAGAACAAGCTGAAGCTGGCCACCCCCCTCCTGCCGCAGGAGGTGCAGCAGCGCGGCCTCCAGGACACGATGAGCCGCGTGCCCGGCGTGGGCGACATCACCGTCTTCGGTCCGCAACACGCCATGCGCATCTGGCTCGACCCCGACGCGCTGAACAGCCATCAACTCACCACCACCGACATCGCCAGCGCGATCAGGACGGAGAACGCGCAAGTTTCCGCCGGCCAGCAGTTCAACGCCACCATCATGGCGCAGTTACGCATGCAGTCGCCGCGGCGGGCTGTCGTCGTTCGGCTTTTCGGTCAACGTGCTGACCATGTTCGGCATGGCGCTGTCCATCGGCCTGCTGGTGGACGACGCCATCGTCGTGGTGGAGAACGTCGAGCGCGTGATGGGCGAGGACGGGCTGCCCCCGCGCGAGGCGACGCGCAAGTCCATGGGGCAGATCACCGGCGCGCTGGTCGGCATCGCGCTGGTGCTGTCCGCCGTGTTCGTGCCCATGGCCTTCTTCGGCGGGTCGGCTGGCGCCATCTACCGCCAGTTCTCGCTGACCATCGTGTCGGCCATGGCCCTGTCGGTGCTGGTCGCCCTGGTGCTGACGCCGGCGCTGTGCGCCACCATCCTGAAGCCGCTGAAGAACCATGACGGCCACGGCCATGCGAAGGGCGGCTTCTTCGGGCTGTTCAACCGGGGCTTCGACGCCGGCAGCCGCGTCTACCTGCGCGGCGTGCGCGGGGCGGTGTCGCGGCTGGGGCGCTACGGCGTCGCCTATCGGTTGATCCTCGGCGGGCTGGCCTACCTGTTCCTGCAGATGCCCTCCTCCTTCCTGCCGGAGGAGGATCGCGGCCAGCTGTTCGTGCTGTGGTCGGCGCCGCCGAACGCCAGCATCGAACGCACGCTGGAAACCAACAAGCTGGTCGAGGCCCATTTCCTGGAGCAGGAAAAGGACAATGTCGAGGGCCTGTTCACCATCGCCGGCTTCAACTTCGCCGGCCGCGGGCAGAACGCCGGCATGGCCTTCGTCCGGCTGAAGGACTGGGAGGAGCGCAAGACCCCGGCCAGCAAGCCCGCCGCCATCGCCGCGCGCGCCATGGGCGCCCTGTCGCGGGTCAAGGACGCGGTGGTCTTCGCCTTCATGCCGCCGTCGAGGCGTGCCGCCAGCGCCTGCGCCCGATCATCATGACGTCGCTGGCCTTCGTGCTGGGCGTGCTGCCGCTGGCGACCAGCAGCGGCGCCGGTTCGGAAAGCCAGAACGCCATCGGCGTCGGGGTGATGGGCGGCATGATCTCGGCCACCGTGCTGGCGATCCTGTTCGTGCCGGTCTTCTTCGTCGCCGTCTACCGCCTGTTCGGCAGCAAGCGCGTGGGCCAGCAGGCCCGGCACGCGGAGCCGGTTCCCGCCGAGTGACCGGCACCGCCTGGACGGACGGGCACGCCGTCCGTCCGTCCGGCGCGCCCGTTCACCCGTGGTCGGGTTCGGCGCTCTCGAAGAGGGCCTTCGCGTGCCGGACGAGCGGGCAGGACGCGCTGCGCACCTTCCGCAGGAACAGGGTGCGGCCGGGGACGCTGCGGGGAACCTCCCAGAGATGCTGGTAGACGTAAGGGCGCGGCTTGCGGTCCCAGTTGTCGTGCAGCGCGCAGCCGTCCCGCCCCACCCCCGCCAGGGACAGCAGCGTGGGCATGACGCTTTCGTCCGGGACCAGGGAATAGCGGAAGGAGTCGCGCAGCCACGGATCCTCCAGCCGCTCCAGCGCGGCCTCCACCGCCTTGCGCGTCAGCGACCACCATTGCGAGCCCTTGTAGACCGTCTCCAGCGGGTATTTCCCGGTCTTCATGATGCGGAGAAGCCCCTCCAGCGCCGGGATGTCGGCCTCCCGGAAGTGGCGCGTTTCAAGCTCCGGGTTCCTCGGGCAGGAGGCGGGGGAGTCCGGAAGATACGCCTGATCGTACCGGTGCCGGAAACTGTTGGGTTTGCCCGTCCACAGGTTGAGGCCGCTGTCCATGACCTCGAAGAAATGGGCCTGCGACGTGATCACGAAACTGTCGTCGGAGATCAGGGTCAGACGCCGCACGGACGGCACCCGCAAGGCCAGAGCGATCAGGTCGTTTGTCGCCTCCACCATGGAATAGCCGCCCCAGAAGACCTCGCGTTCGCGGATCACCGTCACCGGCGACCGGGCGGTGCAGTCCTTCAGCCGGGAGAAGTCTTCGTTGGACTTGCGGTCCACATGCACGAAGAAGCCGATGTCCGGATGGTCGAGCGTGCCGATCAGCGCTTCAAGGATTGCCGGCTGCCGGCAGGCCAGGACCAGAATGGCGAATTTCATGGGAAGACCGTCTCCGTCCCGCGGCATGCTCCGGCGCACTCCCGCGGCTCCCCGGCGGGCGCGTCGCCGGAACAATGACGACGGGCGCTGCGTCGCGCAACTTCAAATAGGCTATGCATTCATATTGCCTATTTCTGAGACATTCTGTAGTCATACACACACCCAGTTCGCGAGTCTGGCGCGCGGACCTGCGGCTTTGATGGCGGCCTGGATGGCGCGCGTTCACGGAGAGAGCCGAGCCGAGGATGCCCCGCAGCGCCATCTGCACGATCATCACCCCGGATTACGCGGACTACGCGCTCGCCCTCCGCTCGTCGCTGGACGAGAGCGGCTGGACCGGTCCCCTGTTCGTGCTGGCGACCGCCCCCTGCGCCATCCCGCATCCGGGCATCCGCCTGTGGACGGTTCCGGGACTGGCCGCAACGTCGCCGGGCGCGCGGGCGACCCTCGCCACCCACGGGAAGGACAGGGATCGGCTGCGCTGGTGCATGAAGCCCGTCTTCCTGGCCCACCTACTTGAAGAGGGGATGGCGGACGCGGTCGTCTATTGCGATCCGGACCTCTTCTTCTTCGAATCGCCACAGCCGCTGTTCGACGAGTTGCGGACCGGCGGGATCCTGCTCACGCCGCACTGGCGCCCGGCGACCCCGGAGGCGTCGCCGCAGGACTTCCGCCTGAACTTCACGGACGGGCTGTTCAACGCCGGCTGCGTCGGGGCGAACCGGGCGGGGACCGACGCCCTGCGCTGGTGGGCCGCGGCCTGCCGCCACGCCTGCGAAAAGAACCCCGCCGAGGGCCTGTTCGACGACCAGCGCTACCTCGACCTCATGCCGCTCCATTTCCCCCGGACACGCATCCTTCGCCACCAGGGGTTCAACCTGGCGGTGTGGAACCGGCATCTCCGCGATCCGGGGGAGGACGGGGTGCGGCCCGTCCCCGACCGGTTCCCGGTCTCCCTCGTCCACTTCACCCGGAAAACGATGTCGCTGATCGACCAAGGGCACGACCCGATCCTGGAGCCTTATCTCGCCCGCTACCGCGCCGCCCTGGACCGGGTGCGCGCGACGCGGAGGGTGCCGGCATGAAAGGGGCGGACCTGAAGGGCACGCTGACCGTCTGCCTGACCAACTGGCGCCGGCCCGAGCTGCTGCGCCGGCTGCTGCCGCGGCTGGCCGCCAACAAGCTGGAACCGCGCCTTTTCGTCTGGAACAACGGCGAGCCGGCGGACTTCCCGGAAGCCCATTGGACCGTGGCCTCGTCGGTCAACATGATCTGCTGGCCGCGCTGGTTCATGGCCACCTGCGCCGAGACCGAGTATGTGTGCATCATCGACGACGACATCGACGTGATCCACCAGGACTCCCTGGAAGTCCTCGTGGCCGAGGTCGCGGGCTCGCCGCCCGGCACCATCGCCGGGGTGGAAGGGGTGGTGCTGTCCCCGGCCGGCGGATACCGCGACGGCACGCACCGCCGGATGGGGGACCACCGTCCGACCAGCGTGCCCTGCGACGTGGTGAAGGGGGAGGTGATGGCCATGCGCACCGCCGACCTGCGCCGCCGCCTGCCCCTGAGCGACCCGGCCCGCTACCGCGAGGACGACATCGCCGTCAGCGCGCTGCTGGCCGAGGGGCAGCGGGACCGGCACCGCTGCATCGCCAACCCCTGGCGCTACTTCCGCGTCTACGACGCCCCGCACGCGCTGTGCGAGCAGCCCGGCCACTCCGACCGCCGCGACGCGGCGGCGCTTTCCTGGTTCGGCGCGCAGCCGATGCCCCACCCCACTGTCGTCGCGGCCTGAAGCCCTCGCCCGCCTCCGGCGGGAGAGGGATTTTAACGGACTGTGTTGCGTGAGGACCGGAAAATTGCTCGCGGTCGGGATGGAACCGGCCGCCGTCCGTGTTTGACTCTTCAGGAGAGGAATGCTGCCCGTCCCCTGGAGTTCTCGCATGCGCAACGCCGTGCTGCTGATGCTTCTGGCCTGTTCAGCCTGCGTGGTACCGCCGCCCGTCGCGGTCCCGGTGACGCCCCCGACCACGCAGGTCGAGCCCCAGCAGTTGCCCTGCCGGGAGTTCAACACGCCGGTCGTGATCGACGGGCAGCAGCAGCAGGCCGTAGGCCTCGCCTGCCTGCAGGCCGACGGCAGCTGGCGGGTCCAGCAGACCATCCCCGGACAGGCGTCGCAGACCTACGTGGTGCAGCCGCAGGTCTACCGGCCCTACTACCCGCCGGCCTACTGGTCCGATCCCTGGGTCTACGGCCCGCCGCTGTTCACCGGCGGCGTCTTTATCGGCAGCGGGTGGGGCGGCGGATGGGGGTACGGTCACCATTACGGGTGGGGCCACGGTGGCTGGGGGCATCCCGGATGGCACGGCGGGCCCGGATGGCACGGCGGGTGGGGCGGCGGGTGGCATGGCCACCGCTGATGAGGGCATCACGCGCCGATCTCACGCGCCAATGACGGCCTTCACCCGGTCCGCCGTCAGCGGCAGGTCGCGGATGCGCGCGCCGGCCGCGCGGGCGACCGCGTTCGCCACCGCCGCCGAGGTCGGCCCCTGCGTGGCCTCGCCGGTGCCCAGGTAGGGCTGGCCCGGCCGGTCGATGATGTGGACGTCGATCCGGTCGGGAACCGAGGGGAAGCGCAGGATGGGGTAGCCGCTCCAGTCCAGGCTGGTCACGCCGTCCCGGCCGAAGTCCACCGCTTCGAACAGAGTCCAGCTCATGGACTGGATGATGCCGCCCTCGATCTGGTTGCGGATGCCGTCGGGGTTGACCGCCTGCCCGCTGTCCACCGCGGCGACCGCGCGCACCAGACGCGCTTGGCCGGTTTCCCGCTCCACCTCCACCTCTGCGGCCACGGCGGCGTAGGCGGCGAGGTTCTTGTAGCGCGCGAAGGCGAAGCCGCGCCCGCGCCCCTTCGGCAAGGCGGCCTCCGCCCAGCCGAAGCGCTCGGCGGCCACGGTCACCACGTCGCGGGCGCGCGGGTCCTCCAGGTGGCGCAGGCGGAACTCCACGGGATCGGCGCCGGCCGCGACGGCGAGGTCGTCCATGAAGGTCTCGATGGCGAAGACGTTCATGTAGGCGCCGAGCGCCCGCGCCGCCGAGGTGCGCAGCGGCGCCTCGGGGATGAAGTGGTGCACGACGCGCGCGGCGGGCAGCGTGTAGAGCGGGATGGCGTTGCGGTCGCCGCCCCCTTCCGGCTGCGGCAGCGGCTTGGGCGGTGGCGGCTGGAAGGGCTGTTCGAGATATTGCGCGGACAGCAGGTTGCCGGCGGCCCCGGGCCGGGTGTTGTGCGGGTTGCTCCACACCTCGTACTGCCAGTCGACGATGCGGCCGGAGGCATCGAGCGACGCGCGCAGCTTCGACACCATCGCCGGGCCGTAGGGCTCCCAGCCGTGCTCGTCCTCGCGCATCCACTGCACGCGCACCGGCCGGCCGGGGAAGGCGCGCGCCAGCAGCGCGGCGTCGGCCCCGGCGTCGTCGGCGGCGTTGTGGCCGTAGCAGCCGGAGCCCTCGACATGCACGCAGCGGACGGAATCGGCGGGCATCCGCAGCATCTCGGCGATGGCCTTGCGCAGCGGATAAACGCCCTGGCTGTGGGTCCACACCGTCACCGCGCCGTCCTGGAACAGCCCGACCGCGCAGGACGGCCCGATGGAGGCGTGCATCTGGTAGGGCCGGCGGAAGGTTGCCTCCAGCGTCTTCACCGCACCCGGCGCGGCGGGGCCGCGGTCCAGGATGGTGCGATGCTCGGCCGGCCAGGTCTCGATGCTGTCGTAGAGCGTCGCCCGGTCCGGCAGCGGCGGGCCGGGATCCCAGCGCGCCGCCTCGGCCAGCGCCCGCAGGGCGGTGACGGCCTGGAATTCGCGCTCGGCGATCACGGCGAGGTAGCTGCCGTCGCGCACCACCTTCAGCACGCCGGGCATCCGCTCCACGGCCGCCGTGTCCACGTCGCGCAGGCGGCCGCCGTGCGTGGGCGGGCGGACGACGCGGGCGTGCACCATGCCCGGCAGCCGCAGATCCTGCACATAGGCCGGGCCGCCGGTCACCTTGGCCGGGATGTCCACCCGGTGCAGGGGCTGGCCGATCACCGTGTAGGCGCCGGGGGCCTTGAGCGGCGAGTCGGGTGCCGCCTCCCGGTGCAGCTCCTGCCCGGTGACCAGCTCGCCATAGCGGAGGCTGCGCCCGTCCGGTGCCACGATGGCACCCCCGCGCGCGGTCAGCTGGTCGGCCGGCACGCCCAGCCGCTGGGCCGCCAAGTCGGTGAGGATGGCGCGCACCTGGGCGGCGGCGTTCAGCAGCGCCGTGCCGCTGTCCTGCATGGAGTGGCTGCCGGCGGTGTAGGCCTCGTTCGGCGTGGTCTGCGTGTCGGCGGTGATCAGGGTGATGGATTGGGGATCGACCGACAGCTCCTCCGCCGCCACCTGGATCAGCGCGGTCTTGATGCCCTGCCCCAGCTCCACCTTGCCGGTGAAGACGGTGATCCGCCCGTCGGCGTCGATGCGGATCCAGGAATCCAGCATCGGGGCGTCCTTCAGGCTGCCGGGCAGGCGCGGGGCCTTGTTCGGCTCCTTCCCGGCGTTCTGCGCCTCCTCGGCCAGCAGATGGCGGAGCGGCGTCATGGCGAAGGCGACGACCAGCGCGCCGCCGGCCAGCACGGCGCGGCGCGACAGGCTGCCGGAAAACAGGCCGCTCATGGCCGGCCTCCCTCAGGTCCGGAGGGGGCTCCGGAGGGCGCTTGCGCCGTCTGCACCGACCCGGCGGCGCGCTTCACCGCCCGCAGGATCCGCATGTGCGTCCCGCAGCGGCACAGGTTCGTCTTCATATGCTCGCGGATTTCCGCGTCGGTCGGGTTCGGCTTGCTTTGCAGCAGCGCCTGCGCCCGCATCACCATGCCGGCGATGCAATAGCCGCACTGCGCCGCCTGCTCCTCGATGAAGGCGCGTTGCAACGGGCTGGGGTTTTCCGCGCTGCCCAGCCCCTCGATGGTGGTGATCTTGCGGCCTTCCAGCAGCAGGACCGGCGTGACGCAGGAGAAGACCGCGCGCCCGTCCACCAGCACGGTGCAGGACCCGCACTGGCCCAGGCCGCAGCCGAACTTCGCCCCGTTCAGGCCCAGGTCGTCGCGCAGCACGTAGAGCAGCGGCGTCGCCGGGTCGGCGTCGATCCGGTGATCCTTGCCGTTGACGGTGAGGGTGACCATCAGGATGTCTCCTTCCCCTGGCGGATGCGGCGCACGGTTCCTTCGATGTCGCTCCAGGCCGGGCCGTTGACGAAGCTGCCGCGCAGATAGGTTGCCAGCGCCGCGATCTGGCTGTCCGTCATGACGTCGGCGAAGCCGGGCATGATCGCGCCGGGCTCGCTCTGCCGCGGGTGGATGCCGTCCAGCACGATGTGGATCAGGTTGCGCGGGTCCGGCCCGGTGACGGCCGAGCTGAGCGCCAGCGGCACGCCGCGCGCGGTGACCGGCCCGCCGTCGTTGTGGCAGGACGCGCAGGCCGCCGCGTAGATGGCGCCGCCCTCCCCGCCGGACGCGGAGGATGCGGGCGGAGCCGGCTCACGCCCCGCCGGCGCCATGGAACCGATATAGGCCGCGATGGCCCGCACGTCGGCCTCCGGCGCGCGGGCGAGGTTGTGCGACACCGGCGCCATCGGGCCGGCGGCGGCCCCGTGCCGCGAGTCCACGCCGCGCAGGTAGGCGAAGACGCGGTCGGCGGTCCAGGGCACCGGCGCGGTGGAGTTCCGGTTCAGCGCCGGCGCGTGCCAGCCCTCCACGCTGCCTCCGGAGTAGGTCTTGTCCCGCTCCTCCGCACCCAGCCGGTTGCGCGGGCTGTGGCAGGCGCCGCAATGGGCCACCGCCTCCGCCAGATAGGCGCCGCGGTTCCAGTCCTCGCCCTGCCCGGCGGCCGGCGGCACGGGTCCCTTGTCGAGGAACAGCAGCTTCCACCCGGCCAGCAGCGGCCGGAAGCCCAGCGGGAAGGGAAGCTGGTTGCGCGGCGCCTCCTGCCGGACCGGCTCGCGGGTCATCAGGAACGCGTAGACCGCGCCGATGTCCTCGTCCGTCATGCGGGTGAAGTGGTCGTAGGGAAAGGCGGGGTAGAGGTGGTCGCCCTCGCGGTCCACGCCCTCGCGCATGGCGCGGCGGAAGGCGGCCTCCGACCAGCGCCCGATGCCGGTCTCCGGATCCGGGGTGATGTTGGTGGCGTAAATGGTGCCGAATGGCGTCGGCAGCGGCGCGCCGCCGGAATAGGGCTTGCCGTCGGGCTTGGTGTGGCAGACCACGCAATCGCCGATCAGCGCCAGCTGCGCCCCTTTCGCGACCCGCGCCGGATCGGCCGGCGGGGACGCCGCCGAATCGATGGGGTCGATGGACGGCCGCCATGCCAGCGCGGCAAAGCCCACGACACCCACCACGACCAGCAGGAGGAGCCCCAGCAGGAAACGTCTCAAGGCATTATCCTTTCCACGCCCAGCCCGTCCCTCCTCCATCTAGGGCGATGCACCCGCCCGCCAATCGTCCGGCGCCGGATGAGAGCGGTCAGGGCAGCAGAATGGTCGCCCCGACGCTGGCGCGGTCCTCCAGCCGGCGGTGGGCCTGCGCCGCCTCGAGCAAGGGCAGACGCGCGCCGACCAGCGGGCGGACCAGCCCGCGCCGCAGCGCGTCGAACAGCCGTTGCGAGGACTGCCGGACCTGCGCCGGGGTCCCGGCGTAATGGCCGAAGTTCGGCCGCGACAGCCGTGCCGAGCGCTCGGCCAGCGCGGCCACGTCCAGCGGCTCCGGGTTCCCGGCGGCCTGCCCGTAGCTGACGATATGCCCGCAGGGCGCGAGCATCGCCAAGTCGCGGGCCACGCTGTCGCGCCCGACCGCGTCGTAGATCACGTCGGCCCCGCGCCCGCCGGTCAGCTCCAGCACGCGAGCCGGCACGTCGTCGGACGCCAAAAGGACGTGGGCGCAGCCGTGGGCGCGGGCGACGCGGGCCTTCGCCTCCGACCCGACGACGCCGATCACCGTGGCGCCGAGCGCGCTCGCCCACTGCGCCAGCAGCACCCCGACCCCACCCCCCGCTGCGTGCACCACAACCGTCTCCCCGGCGGCCAGCGGGTGGACGCGGTGCAGCAGGAACTCCGCCGTTATGCCCTTCAGCAGAACGGCGGCGGCCGTCTCGTCGTCGAGGTCGTCGGGCAGGGAGACCAGCAGTTCCGCCGGCATCGTCCGCCGCTCCGCATAGGCGCCGACGGGCGCGCAGGCGTAGCCGACCCGGTCGCCGGGCGCGAGGCCGCTGACGCCGGGACCGACCGCTTCGATGATGCCGACCCCCTCCATTCCCGGCACGCCGGGCGGCTGGAGCAGGCGGAAATAGCCAGTGCGGCAGTACACGTCGATGAAGTTGACGCCGATGGCCGTGTGGCGGAGCGTCACCTCGCCCGGACCGGGCGGCGGGACGGACACGCGCGTCCATTGCATCACGTCGGGGGGACCGTAGCCGCGGACGACGATGGCGTTGGTGTCTCCTGCGCCTTTGCCGAACGTTCCGCCACGCGCACCCCCCTCACCCTGCCCTCTCCCCGGAGGGGAGAGGGTTCTGAACGGTGCGGAAAGGGTTTTCTTCAGGCCCGCGAACCCGGATTCGTACACGCCCTCGGCCACCAGCCGGACCATCTCCGCCTCATCGTCCGGCGGGCAGTCGAAGGCGCCGGACCAGTGCCAGAAGGTCCGGTTCCCGTCCGTCACCGGCCGCAACCGGATCTGCGCCACATAGCCGAACAGCGGCAGCGGCGCGTCCAGGATGCAGTAGGACAGCGCATGGTCCCGGTCGGACAGCGTCAGCAGTTGTTCGCGCAGAACCGCCCCGCCGGTCAGTCGGAAGCGCCGCACGGCACCCACCGCGTCGGGCGCCTGCCCGTCCTCGATCAGGCTGTCGGCGACGGCCGGGTGCCAGTCGCGGTGGCTGTTGAAGTCGCGCAGGATCCGCCAGACCTCCGCGACCGGCGCGTCGATGACCGTGGAGCGGACGATGCGCGGCATGTCAGGCGCGCCTCATCCGGTCCTTCAGCGCGTCGAAGGCCGACTGGAAGACGCCCTGCCCGATCAGCTCCACCAGTTCCCGTTCCCGGCCGGGATCGCAGTCGAACTCCGCCGACCATTCCGCGAAGCAGCGGTCGCCGTCGGTGATCGGGGTCAGCTTCAAGGTGGCGATGTAGTCGCGCACGCCCATGGGGCTTTCCAGGATCGAGTAGCTGCACTGGAAATCATAGTCGGACAGGGCCAGCAGCTTCTCCCGGATCACGCCGCCGTCCTTCAGGCGGAAGTTCCGGATGCAGCCGACGCGGTCGGACGGCTGGCCCCCTTCGATCCGGCTTTCGGCGCAGAAGGGCGTCCAGTTCGGCAGCCCGTTGAAGTCGCGCACCGTCGCCCAGACCCGATCCGCCGGGGCGTCGATGACGCTGGAAGTGTAGACTTTCACCATGGCTCCAGCCTCCCCTTAATGCTTCGTGCCGTCTTCCGGTTCGGCGAGCGCGCGGTGGCCGAGGCCGCCGGTCAGCTTGTTGATGTCCACGCCCTCGATGCCGATCTCGCGCAGCAGCTGGTCCACCAGCGGCGCCTGGGCGCGGTAGCGGAGTGCGGAGTTGACCACCGAATCCGCGATGCCGGTTCCGTTGCTGTCGCCGTTGGCGTGGTGGCCGTTCATGCCAAGCCCGTCCACATGCAGGATCTTGATGCCCTCGATCCGCTCCATGGGGCGGACGCTCTCGCGGATGATGGCCTCCAGCTTGTCGATCAGCTTCAGCCGCATGGCGGAAGCGCGGGAGTCCGGCGTCAGCACGTTCTGCGCCTCGTTCATCTGGCGGGCGCCCTCCGCCTCGATCTCGTAGCGCAGGCGGGCGGCCAGCGCGCGGATCTTGTCGGCCTCGGCCTCCGCGTCGGCGGCGATGCGCGCGGCCTCGGCGCGGTCCATGGCGGCGAGCCGTTCGGCCTCGGCTTCCGTGCGCAGGCGGACGGCGTCGCGCTGGGCTTCCTGGGCGGCGGCGATCAGTTCGATCTGCTTGCGGCGTTCGGCCTGCTCGATCTCGCGGGCGGAGAAAACCTTTTCCTCCGCCGCAACGGCCAGCGCGCGGGCCTCCTCGGCGCGGGCCAGCGCTTCGGACTGGGCGCGGGACTGCTCGGCGATGGCGATCTGGCGCTCCTGCTCCGCCAGTTCCAGAGACTTGCGGCGTTCCACCTCCAGCCGCTGCACCTCGCGTTCGCGGGTGATGCGCTCCTCCTCCAGGCGGCGTTCGGTCTGGATGCGGATGCGTTCCACCTGCTCGCGGGCGGTGAGCTGCGCTTCCTCGGCGGTGCGGTCCTGCTCGGCCCGTTCGCGGGCGAGTTCGGCGCGCTGCATGGCGCGGCGGATTTCCAGCTCGCGTTCCTGCGACAGGCGGGCGTATTCAGACTCCCGCTCGATCTCCAGCATCAGCTTTTCGGCCTCCAGGTTCTTGTTGCGGATCTGGATGGCCGTGTCCTGCTCGATGTCGTTGCGCACCTTCTTGCGCTGCTCGATCTCCTGCGTCAGGCGGGTCAGGCCCTCCGCGTCGAAGGCGTTGGACGGGTTGAAATACTCCATCGGCGTCTGGTCGAGGCTGGTCAGCGACACGCTTTCCAGCTCCAGCCCGTTCAGGGCGAGGTCTTCGGCGACTGAGGCGCGGACGCGCTTCACATAGTCGCCGCGCCGGACATGCATCTCCTCCATGCTCATCTCGGCGGCGATGGCGCGCAGCGCGTCGACGAAGCGGCCCTCCACCAGCTCCTTCAGCCCCTCCGCCTTCATGGTGCGGGAGCCGAGAGTCTGGGCGGCGATGGATATCGCCTCCGGGTTCGGGGCGACGCGGGCGTAGAATTCCGCCACCACGTCCACGCGCATGCGGTCGCGGGTGATCAGCGCCTGCTCCCGCGCGCGGCGCACCTCCAGCCGCAGGGTGGACATGTTGACGGGCGTCAGGTCGTGGATGATCGGCAGCACGATGGCGCCGCCGTTCACCACCACCCGCTGCCCGCCGAGGCCGGTGCGCACGAAGCTCACCTCCTTCGTGGAGCGGCGGTAGAAGAAGTAGAGGAAGTAGGCCACGACCGCCACGACGATGGCGATGACGACCAGCCAGGCGATCAGCGCACCGATCGTTTCTCCGGACATGGGGGTTCCCTCCCTGTTACGCGCGCGCCTTGCGCTTTATCGTCGTGAAGGCCCGCGTCTGTTCGGTCAGCGCGGATTCCACCGGCAGGCGTTCCATGGATGAGGCGCCGTAAAAGCCGTCGCACTCCGGGCAGCGGTCCAGGATGAAGGCCGCGTCGTCGGGCATGCTGATCGGGCCGCCGTGGCACAGCGCGATCACGTCCCCGCGCACCCGTTTGGCGGCGGCGATCCAGCCGTTGATGTCCGCCGCGCATTGCTCCAGCGTCTTCGCGGTCTCCGCCCCGATGCTGCCGCCGGTGGTCAGGCCCATGTGGCAGACGATGACGTCCGCCCCGGCCTCCGCCATCGCCTCCGCCTCCCCTTCGGAGAAGACGTAGGGGGTGGTCAGCAGGTCCAGCTCATGGGCCGCGCGGATCATGTCCACCTCCAGCCCGTAACCCATGCCCGTCTCCTCCAGGTTCGCCCGGAAAGTGCCGTCGATCAGCCCGATGGTCGGGAAGTTCTGCACGCCGGAAAAGCCCAGATCGGCGAGATGCCGCAGGAAACGGTCGCGGATCAGGAAGGGGTCGGTGCCGTTGACGCCGGCCAGCACCGGCGTGCGCATCACGACCGGCAGCACCTCCCGCGCCATCTCCACGACGATCTTGTTGGCGTTGCCGTAGGCGAGCAGCCCGGCCAGCGACCCCCGCCCGGCCATGCGGTAGCGGCCGGAGTTGTAGATGACGATCAGGTCGATCCCCCCGGCCTCCTCGCATTTGGCCGACAGGCCCGTCCCCGCCCCGCCGCCGACGATGGGCTCCCCCCGCGCGATCTTGGCGCGCAGGGATTCAAGGATGGTCTGGCGGGCTATGCGTGGCATGACAGTCTCCTGGCGTTCACTCCCTCTCCCCTCCGGGGAGAGGGTTGGGGTGAGGGGGTCCCGCATTGCCTGCGCTTTCCGTCCCCCGTGAACCCCCTCACCCGGCCCTGCGGGCCACCCTCTCCCCAGAGGGGAGAGGGAAAGCCGGTGCATCGCGGCCTCATCCCATCACCTCCCCGAAGGCCTTCACCAGGGCGTCCGCGAAGGCCGGGTCGTTGATGGGATGAGGCAGGCGGATCAGCTTGCGGTTCGGGGCCGGGCGCACGGTCTCCTCCAGCGCGCGGAACAGGGCGGCGTCGGCGGCGGGGTCGTGGAAGGGCTTGCCCGGCGCGTCGATCAGCGACACCCCACCCTCCGGGATCAGGAAGCGCACGGGGCCGTCCATGCGGTTCAGCTTCTCCCCGATCCAGCGGCCCATGCGGGCGTTTTCCTCCGCCGTGGTGCGCATCAGCGTCACCTGCGGGTTGTGCCGGTAGAGGGTGCGGTTCTTGTACGGGGCCGGCACCGTATCGATGGGTCCCCAGTTCACCATGTCCAGCGCCCCGCAGGAGCCGACATAGGGCACGCGGGTGCGGATGATCGCATCGAGCCGCCCCTCCCCCGCGCTCATCACCCCGCCCATCAGGAGGTCGGCGACCTCCGTCGTCGTCACGTCGATGACGCCGGCCAGCAGGCGGGAGTCCACCAGCTTTTCCATCGACTGCCCGCCGGTGCCCGTGGCGTGGAAGACCAGTCCGTCGTAGCGCTCCTCCAGCGCCCGCTGGACCATCTGCACGCAGGGCGTGGTGACGCCGAACATGGTCAGGCCGACGGCGGGCTTGTCGGCCATGACGGCGCGCGGGCGGTGGGCGATCATGCCGGCCAGCGCGTGGGCGGCGTTGGAC
Source organism: Azospirillum mesophilum (assembly GCF_053470405.2). Taxonomy (NCBI): domain Bacteria; kingdom Pseudomonadati; phylum Pseudomonadota; class Alphaproteobacteria; order Rhodospirillales; family Azospirillaceae; genus Azospirillum; species Azospirillum mesophilum. The sequence continues at coordinate 26,910 of NZ_JBPXMQ020000026.1, read as the reverse complement.
AGCACCTGTTCGGAGATGCGGTTGATCCCCTGCACGTCGGTGACGGAGTGCATCATGCAGATGTCCGACGGCCCGACATAGCCCTTCACGTCGCCGCTGGCGACGGTGGAAACCATCACCTTCGGCAGGCCGACCGCCAGCCGCCGCATGGCCGGCGTGGCGAGCGCCGTCGCACCCGACCCGCCGGCGGAGATCAGCCCGCCCACGTCGCGGCGCGTCAGGATGAAGCGCTCGAACGCCTCCGCCATCGCTGCGACCGACGTGCCCCGGTCGCCGGTGAAGACCGCCGACGCTCCCTTCGGATGACAGCGCGCGACCTCCTGCGGGCCGATGTCGGCGGGGCTCGGCCGGCCGGAGGTGGACAGGTCCACGGTGACGGTGCTCAGCCCCAGCTTTTCGATGCGGTTCTTCAGGAAGAACAGCTCCTTCGCCTTGGTGTCGAAGGTGCCGGCGATGTAGGCGGCGCGCCCGATGGTCTGCGCCACCGGAACCACCATCTCGCGCGGGGCGGCGTCCTCCAGGACCGGAGCGGCCACGGGTTCGGGCGCGGCGCGCGGCGCGGTCCGGCCGCCGGAACTCCAGCGCGTCGGCGCACGGGCGATGCTGTACACGGGCGCTTCGGCGGGCAGGTCGATGGCCGGCACCGCTGCGATCTCCGCCGCCGCGCGGCGCACGACGAAGGAGCGCACCTCCGGTTCCGGCTCGTCCGCCGGAGCGGCGGCGGTGGACACCTCGTCCTCGTGCCCGTGGCTGCCGACGCCGATCAGGCGGCGTTGCAGCTCCGGGTCGCGGGCGAGGTCGGCGGAGGGAAGCTCGCGGGCGATGCGGCCGTTGACCATCACGGCGACGCGGGAGGCCACGTCGAGCGCCACGCCCAGATTCTGCTCCACCAGCAGCACGCTGATTTCCGCTTCGCCGCCCAGGCGCTTCAGCATGGCGGCGACCTGCTCGACGATCACGGGGGCGAGGCCCTCCGTCGGTTCGTCCATGATCAGCAGCTTCGGGTTCGCCAGCAGCGCCCGCCCGATGGCGAGCATCTGCTGTTCGCCGCCTGAGAGCTGCCCGCCGCCGTTGTTGCGGCGTTCCTTCAGGCGCGGGAAGGCGTCGTAGACACGCTCCACCGTCCAGGGTCCCTTCGGCCCGGCGGCCAGCCGCAGATGCTCGTCCACGCTCAGCGACGGCCACACCCGGCGGCCCTGCGGGACATAGCCGACGCCGTGCGCCACCACGTCGTTGGGGGCGAGGCCCAGGATTTCCCGGCCCAGCACCCGCACCGATCCGCGCTGCGCCCGCACCATGCCCATGACGGCGTTGCACAGCGTGGTCTTGCCCATGCCGTTGCGCCCGACCACCGCCAGAACGCCGCCGCCCAGCCCCAGCGTCACCCCTTGCAGCGCGTGCGACTGGCCGTAATAGACGTGCAGGTCGGAGACCTGGAGGACGGGCTCAGCCATGCCGGCCTCCCAGGTAGATCTTCTGCACTTCGGGATCCGTCTCGATGTCGGCTGGCAGGCCGTGCTTGAAGACGCGGCCCTGGTGCATGACGGTCACCGTCCCGGCCACCTGCAAGGCCACGGCGAGGTCGTGTTCGATGATGATGAAGCCGATGTGGGCGGGCAGAGCTTTCAGGATGTCCACCAGCTCGCGCCGCTCCGCCGGGCTGAGGCCGGCGGCGGGCTCGTCGAACAGGATGAAGCGCGGGGCGCCGGCCAGCGCCATGCCGATCTCCAGCTGCCGCTGCTGCCCGTGCGACAGCTCCGACACCGGGCGGTCGGCGACCTCCTCCAGGTGGATGGCGTGGGCGAGTTGGCGCGCGGCTTGGCGGGCCGGATGGTCCTCGCCCGGCCGCAGCAGGCTCATCCGCCGCCGCCCCACCCCGCGCACGGCGAGATACAGGTTGTCGATCACCGGTAGCCCCCGGAACAGCTGGGAGTTCTGGTAGGTCCGGCGCAGGCCCCGCCGGATCCGCTCAAAGGGCGGCAGTTCGGTGATGTCCTCCCCAAAGAAGCGGATGCGCCCGTTCGACGGCGGGAAGTCGCCGGTGATCGTGTTGAACAGCGTCGTCTTCCCCGCCCCGTTGGAGCCGAGGATGGCCCGCCGCTCCCCCGCCGTGACGGACAGCGTGACGTTGTCCACCGCCAGCAGCGCGCCGAACACCCGGCTGACCCCGGTCAGTTCCAGCGCGTTGGCGGAGGCGACGGATTTGAGGCGTTCGGCGCGTTGCATTTACGTCCTCGCGTGGAGCCCCCTCCCCAACCCTCCCCCGCTTCGCGGGAGAGGGAGCTTGAAGCCCCTCCACCGCAACGCGGGGGAGGGTTGGGGAGGGGGCGAAGGCGCCTACCGGCACTCCGGATTGTCGCGGCTGGCGGGGCCGAGCTTCATGAACTCCGCCTCGTCCATGCCCATGGTCTGGGTCACCTGCGGGATGACCTTGATCACCTTGTTCGCCAGCGTGTTGTTCGGGCCTTCGACCACCTCCGTCAGGAAGATGTCGGCGACGGCCTGCCGGTTCTTGTCCAGGCTGACCTTGCCCGTCGGCGTGTCGAGCGTCAGCTTGGACAGCGCCGCCTGGAAAGCCTTTTCACCGCTGCTCAGGTCGCCCTTCACCTCGTTCAGACCGGCGACCATCGCCTTGCCGGCCAGATAGTAGGCGTGGGCGAACAGCGAGGGCGACGGCAGCCCGTCCGGGAAGGCCTTCTTGTAGTCGGCGACGAACTGCTTCCACTTGGGATCGTCCCAGGTGTCGGCGATGGGGCCGGCGGACGGCGTGCCGATCAGGTAGCTGCGCCGCTTGCCCTTGGCGCCCAGCACCGTCTGGTCCACGGTGATGGAGCCGGCGATCATCGGCTTGGACCCGCCGTTCTGCTCGTACTGCGTCAGGAAGTTGGTGGCGTCGGCCCCGCCCAGCGCCACGTAGATCGCGTCGATGTTGTCCGGAAGCTTCGCGATGATGGAGGAGAAGTCCTTGTTGCCGATGGGCACCCAGAACTTGTCCACGACCTTGCCGCCCGCCTTGCAGTATTCGAGCATGAAGCCCATCACCTGGCTGTACGGGAAGCCGTAGTCCTCGGCCACGGTGACGACGCGCTTGTACCCCTTGGTCTTGTAGCTGTAGTCGCCGAGCCCCGCCGCCCACTGCACGCCGTCGGTGTTGAAGCGGTAGAAGTTGGGCGCCGGGTTGCGCAGCGTGGTGTCCTGCGCGGCGGACGAGCCGTTGATGAAGGTCACCTCCGGGTGCGTCTTGGCGAAGTCGCGCATGGCGACCCCCTCGTCGCCGGACAGCGGGCCGACCAGGATGTCGACCTTGTCCTGCTCCACCAGCTTGCGGGCGGCGCGGATGGCGCTGTCCGGCGTGGCGTCGGAGGAGCCCTTGACCAGCTCGATCTTCTTGCCGCCGGCGGTGTTGTTCGCTTCCTTCAGGGCCAGCTCCAGCCCGCGCAGGCCGTCCTGACCCAGCACGGTGAAGGCGCCCTCCAGCGTGGCGAGGCCGCCGACCTTGATGCTGTCGGCCGCCCAGGCGGGGATCGCGGACAGGCCGGCGAGCATCGTCGCGGCCAGGAAAGCACCCTTCACGCTCCGCATCCCCCTCGTGCTCCGCACCATCATTCCCTCCCTGACGATTATCGTTGTGTGGATGCGCCTTCGGACCTCCGCCGGGTCAGCCGCTGCCACAGCCCGACCAGCCCGTCGGGCGACGCCAGCACGATGACGAGGAAGGCCACCCCGATGACGAGGTTGAACCGCTCGGGGTCGATCAGGTCGATCGCGAAGTTCTGCAACAGGATGAAGACCAGCGCCCCGACATAGGGGCCGACCGGGTGCGCCATGCCGCCCAGCACCGCCATGACCAGCACGTTGATGCAGGGGCCGGCGGCGATGGAGCCCGGCGAGATGCGCCCGTTGAACCACGCCAGCAGCAGCCCGCCGATGGCCGCCAGCAGCCCGGACATGGCGTAGGCGGCGACCCGGTGGGCGTACACGTTGAAGCCGATGGCCCGCATGCGCCGGGGATTGTCGCGCACCGCCTGCAAGGCCAGCCCGAAGGTGGAGCGCGTGACGTAGACGACGCCGGCGTAGGCTCCCGCCGCGAAGGCGAGGCACAGATAGTAGAAGGGCAGCGGCGCCCGCAGGTCGAGGCCGAAGAGGCTCGGCGGCTTCAGGCCGGCGAAGCCCGCGAAGCCGTTGAACACCGCGTAGTTCTGCCGGCAGAACAGCGAGAAGGCCACCGCGATCGCCAGGGTGATCATGATGGTGTAGATGCCCTCGGTCCGTGCAGCCAGCATGCCGGTGACGGTGGCGAAGGCCGTGGCGATCAGCAGCGCGACCGGGATGGCCGCCCACCATTCCCAGCCCAGCGAGAGGTCCGGCCGGTTCGACACACCGAACACCGCGACCATGTAGGCCGACGCACCGGCGAAGGTCAGCTGCGCCAGACTGACCATGCCGCCATAGCCGCCCAGCCACATCAGCGACAGCGCGATGGTGCCCATGAACAGCGTCTGCGCGCCGATCTGCACGATCCAGAAGTCGCTCGCCATCAGCGGGTAGGCGAGCAGCGCCAGCACCAGCAGCCCGTATTTCACGATGCGCCCGTGAAGCGCGGCGTTGGCCGGCGTGCGAAGTGCGGTGTCCTGGATGGCGATGGTCATACCCGGCGCCCCATCAGCCCTTGCGGCCGCAACGCCAGCGCCGCGACCAGGATCAGGAAGGTGTAGACCGCCCCGTAGGTGGGGGAGTAGGCGAGCCCGTACTGCTCGGCCAGCCCGATGATCAGCGCGCCGACGGCCGCCCCCGTGATGCTGCCCAGCCCCCCGACGATCACCACGATCAGCGAGGCCAGCAGGTAGCGCACGTCCTCGCCCGGCGCGATGGACAGGGCGGTGCCACCGACCACCCCGGCGAAGCCGGCGAGCCCGGCCCCGACCATGAAGGTGATGGCGAAAACCCGCTGCACGTTGACGCCGCTCGCCGCCAGCATGGCGCGGTCGTCCACCCCGGCGCGGATCATCATCCCGACCTTGGTCCGGTTCAGGAACAGCCACAACCCGACCCCGATAGCCGCCGCCGCCGCCAGCAGCGTGATGCGGTAGCTGGGGTAGCGCCAGTTCGGCGTGAAGGGCAGTGCCAGCGACCCGTCGATGACCTCCGGCGGCGTGAACTGGTAGGTCTCCCCACCCCAGAACCACAGGATCAGGTCGGCCAGCACGATGGAGATCCCGATGGTCACCATGGTCTGGCGCAGGTCCTGCCCCTCCATCCGGCGGAAGATCAGCAATTGCAGGGCCAGCCCCAGCACGGCGGTCGCCGCGAAGCCCGCCGCCACGCCCAGCAGCCAGTATTCGGTCCGGTCCGCCACCGTCCAGCCGACATAGGCGCCCAGCAGATAGAGCGCCCCATGCGCGAGGTTGACGTTGCGCATCAGCCCGAACACGAGCGTGAAGCCGCTGGCGACCAGGAAGTACAGCGCCCCGAGGGTAAGGCCGTTGAGGGTGGTGAGGATGAATTGCTTCATCGCCCGCACTCCCATACTCCCTCTCCCCTCCGGGGAGAGGGTTGGGGTGAGGGGGGTGCGCTTTTGCCGGACGTACCGCCATGCGCACCCCCCTCACCCTGCCCTCTCCCCGGAGGGGAGAGGGTTCTGGCGCGCAGTGCGGGAGTCGCCCTCACGCCACCACCCCCACGCCGTACCGGCTGCGCTGCGGGGCCATATCCGGGGCCTTGTGGAACTCGCCGTCCTTCATGACGAACAGCAGGCGGGAGCGGTCCTGGAGGATGCGGATGTTCGACACCGGGTCGCCGTCCACCAGGATCAGGTCGGCGAGGTAGCCTTCCCGGATCTGCCCCAGCTCGCCGCCGCGCCCCATGATCTCGCCGCCCCACTTCGTCGTCGAGACGATGGCCTCCATGGGCGAGAAGCCGCAGTGGTCGACGAAGTACTCCAGGTCCTTGGCGTTGGTGCCGTGCGGGATCCATGCGAAGCCGTAGTCGCCGCCGGGCAGCACGCGGATGCCGCGCTTCAGCATCTTGCGCATGGTCTCGCAGGCGATTTCCGCCTCGCGCTGGTACTTGATGGCGAGCGGGCTGTCCGGCTTGATGCCCCAGGCCGCCGCGTCGCGCCCGGTGCGGAACAGCCAGGCGAGCGCCGGCGCCACGAAATGCCTATCTTTGGCGGCCTCCAGCATGTCCAGCGCCTCCTCGTCGGCGTAGGAGGCGTGATAGATGATGTCCACCCCGTGCCGGACGCACATCTTCACCGATTCGGCGGAGCGCGCGTGGGCGCACACCCGCCGGCCGCGCCGGTGCGCCTCGCTCACGGCCATGGCGACCTCGTCGTCGCACATCGGCGTTTCCTCCGCCGCCACGCCCGCGATCTCCTCGCCGGAGATGTTCAGCTTCAGCAGGTCCACGCCGTACTTGATGAACATGCGCACGGCGCGCCGCATGTCCTCCGGCCCGGTCACCACCCAGCCGAAGCTGAGTTCCGGTGCGGGAATGTGCGGGGGCGAGGTGTCGCCGAGCCCACCGGTCGTCGCGATCTCCTGCCCGTTGGCGAGGTAACGGGGGCCGGGGATCAGGCCGCTGTTGATGGCGTTGCGGATCACCACGTCCAGCCGCGGCTTGGCCGCCGCCGCCCCGACGCAGGAGGTGAAACCGGCGTCGATGTAGGTCTTCGCCACCTTGGCGGCCCACAGCGTGTGCTCTTCCGGCGGCATGCGCTGGATGGATTCCAGGTCGGGCTGGTCATTCCAGGAAAAGTGGGTGTGCGCCTCCGTCATGCCGGGCATCAGCGTGGCGCCGGCCCCGTCGATGACGGTGGCGCCCACGGTCGGCAGGCTGCGCAGGCCGCGCGCCACGCGCCGGATGCGGTTGCCCTGGATCAGCACCTCGCCGGTGTAGGGATACTCGCCCGTGCCGTCGAGAATGCGCACGTTCGTGACCAGAACGTTCGCCATCGTGTCCTCCCTGAAGCGCCCCTCTGGCCGTCTGTCGCGGTCCCTGTCTTGCGGCCTTGTCTTGCGGCTTTGTCTTGGGGGGGCGGCTGAGCCGTTATCGTCCCTGAAGCGCCTCCCTCAGGATCGCCGTGCAATCGGCGGCGCGCTCCAGCGTCTGCCAGTGGCCGCAGCGGGTCAGCACCCGCACGGGTGCGGCACCGTTCATGCGGTCTGAAATCGTCCGCGCGACGGAGGCCGGGGCCACCGCGTCCTCGTCCCCCGCCACCAGCACCGTGCGCGCGCGGATGCGCGACGGATCGGCGGCCTGAGCCCCGGCCAGCGCCTCGCAAGTCTTGGCGTAGCCTTCCGGGCACTGCCGCATCAGCGACTCCCGGACGAAAGCCGCCACCGCCGGCTGGCTCGCCCGCGTGTCGGAGGACAGCGCCGCCTGCACGATGGCGTCGGCGATGGGCTGCATGCCCTCCGCCCGCGCCTTGGCGGCGCGGTCGCGCAGGCCCTGCCGCCCGGCATCGGCCGGGGCCATCAGCGGCCCGAACAGCGTCAGGGAGCGCACCAGCCCCGGATGCTCCACCGCCAGATGCTGCGCCACGATGGTGCCCAGCGAGTGGCCGACGACATGCGCCCGTTCGATCCCCAGCACGGTGCAGACCTTGACCATGGACGCGACGAACAGGCCGACGGAGAGATCCCTGTCCGGCGTCCCCGACCGGCCGGAGCCCGGCAGATCCGGCCGCACCCACCGGTACCGCCCGCCCAGCGCCATAACCTGCGGCGCGAACGTGTTCGACGTGCCGCCGAGCCCGTGGATCATCAGCACCGGGTCGCCCTGCCCGTCCACCTCGACCGCCATGCGGTCCACGGTCACGGTCGCCATGGCGTCAGCCCTCCAGCGTGTTTTCCAGCACGCCGATCCCGCCGATCTCCAGCTTCACCCGGTCGCCGGGCTTCAGGAACTTCGGCGGCGTGAAGCCCAGCCCCACCCCGGCCGGCGTGCCGGTCAGGATCAGGTCGCCGGGTTGCAGGGTGATGCCGCGCGACATCGTCTCGATCAGCGTCGGCACGTCGAAGATCAGGTCGCGGGTGTTGGAATTCTGCCGAAGCTCCCCGTTCACCCAGGTCCGCACCGGCGTATCGGACAGGTCGATCTCGTCCGCCGTGACGATCCAGGGGCCGAGCGGGCAGAAGCCGTCCAGCGACTTGCCGAGGAACCACTGCTTGTGGCGGGCCTGGATGTCGCGCGCCGTCACGTCGTTGGCGATGGTGTAGCCGAAGACGTGGTCCATAGCCTGCGCCTTCGGGATGTCGCGCCCGGCCCGGCCGATCACCACGACCAGTTCCACCTCGTAGTCGATCTGGTCGCTGACGCCGTGCGGGTAGCGGATGGGGGCGCCGGGGCCGATCACCGTCTCCGGCAGCTTCGTGAAGATGATCGGGTGTTCGGGAACGGCGTCCTTGGCCGATGACGCGCTGCTGTCGAAGCCCGACCGCGTGAACTCGTGCGCGTGGTCGTGATAGTTCTTGCCGACGCACATCAGGTTGCGCCGGGGAAGCGGGATCGGAGCCAGAAGCTCCACCCGCGACAGCGGGATGCCGTCGCCTTTGGGGCGCAGGCCGTCGCGCAGATCGCGCCAGCCGCGGATCACCTCGACCATGCCGAAGGGGCGCTGTGCCCAGGCCGGCGGTTCGACCGGCCATATCCGTCCCTGTTCCGCGTCCACCAGCGCGACCTGCGCGCCTTCCTCCCTGCGGATCGTCGCCAGCTTCATGTCTGGTCCTTTTTCGGGCTTTGTGGGGGGGTGAACCTTATCGGTATAAAATTGCCTCACCACTGGTTCATCGTGACCCAAGCAAGTCCGTGTCGTCAATAATCCGTGTGGCTGATTATTGATGTACCAATGTAGTGTCTTGGCGCGGCGGGCCGGCGGACCTTATGGTTCGTGATTGGTGCCACCGCCTGAGCGGACGCACCAGCGTCGCGACCGGAGGACCGGCCCCATGTCCCTGCCGATGTCGAAGCCGCAGCCCGTTTCCGCCCCGAAGCCGCCCGACACGCTCGGCCGCGCGCGGATCGCCTACGACCATCTGCAACGCGCCATCGCCAGCGGCCTGTGGCGCCCCGGCGAACAGCTGCCGACCGAACGGAGGCTGGCGGAATCCCTGGGGCTGGCGCGCAACACGGTGCGCCGCGCGCTCGACATGCTGGAGGCGGAAGGCCGGATCGCCCGTGGCGTCGGGCGCGGCACCTTCCTGGTGGAGATGGACGGGCCGGCGGGGCTCGACGGCGGCGCCCCGCTGTTTCCCGCCGCTATCATGGCCGCCATCATGAACGTCAGCCCGGCCGAGGTCATGGAGGCGCGCATCCTGCTGGAGCCGGCGGTGGCCGACCTCGCCGTCGCCCGCGCGACGCTCGCCGACTTCACGGAGATGGAACGCTGTCTGGCGGAGTCCGAGGCCGCGCGGACCGTATCGGAGTTCGAGCACTGGGACGGCGCCCTGCACCGCGCGGTGATCGCCGCCTGCCGGAACGAGCTGCTGGATGCCTTCTACGCCGTGCTGAACCGCATCCGCGACAGCGCGGAATGGACCCTGCTGAAGCAGCGCAGCCTGACGCCCGAGCGCCGCGCCCTTTACGAGACGCAGCACCGCGCCATCGTCGCCGCGCTGAAGGCCCGCGACCCGGCGGCGGCGCGCGCGACGATCCGGGCGCACCTGATCACCGTGCGCGATGCGCTGTTCACACTGTGACGGCTTCCAATCCCGTCACATCACCGCCAGCAACAGCAGCGGCAGCGTCAGGAAGGCTATGGCGGTGGAGCCCAGCACCATGCCGGCGACCTCCTCCGGCGCGTTGTTGTAGCGCAGCGCCCACAGATAGTTGAACACGGCCACCGGCATCGTGCTCTGCAGCAGCACCACGCCGCGGATCGTACCGTGCAGGCCCATGACCTGCGCGACGGCCAGCCCCGCGCCGAAGCCCAACAGGATTCGCATTGCCGACATGCCCAGCGACCGCGCGATTCCCCGCATTCTCAGCCCCGCCAGCGCAACGCCCAGGGAGAACAGCATCAGCGGCACCGCGCAGTTGCCCAGCAGCGTCGTGGTGTTGGACACCCACTGCGGCGGTCGGACCCCCGTCAGCAGCACCAGGACCGCCAGAACCACGGCGTAGATCACCGGCGTGCGCAGCACTTGCTTGAGATTCGTCGTCCCGGCGGCGAGCGCCGGCCCGATGGTGAACTGAAGCACCGCCAGCGCCGCGAAGAACAGCACGGCCAGCCCCAACCCGGTCTCGCCGAAAGCAAAAAGGCACACGGGGATCCCCATGTTGCCGCCATTCGGGAAGCTCAGCGCCGGCAGATAAACCCGCAGCGGCAGCCGGAAGGCCAGCAGCACGGGCGTCGCCAGCAGCCCCGCCAGAAACATGCAGCCGACCGAGGCGAGCGCCATGGTCAGCAGTTCCTCCCCGCCGATCGTCAGCCGCACCAGCGAGGCGAAGACGAGGCACGGGGTCGAGACGTTGATGGCGAAGGTGGTGATGAAGGCGCTGTCGTAAGGAAGCTTGGCGCGGCTCCACCCGTAGCCGAGGGCGGCGATGAGAAAGACCGGCACCACGACGGCGGCGATGCCGGAGAGCGGGGCGAGAAAGTCCATGGTCGGGTGGCGTCCGGGGTTCGCGGCGGAAGGGCGGGCGGGGAAGCGGATGGCCCCCTCCCCCGGTCCGGCTCCACTACAGGGGCGAACGCGCCGCCCTTCAACGCCAAACTGCGTGGGGCGACCTCTGTCCGGACCTTCGGTGCGCGAGGCTGCGACGTCACGGGTTCCGGTGCCGGAAGGGCGACCGGCCGGGCGGCCACCCGGATGGCCATGTCCATCTGGCGGCGGGCGGCTTCCGCCTCCCGCTCTTTTTGAAGGCGGCGGAAGGCGATCTCGCGGGCGCGGAATTGCTGCTCCTGCCGCAGGGTGACCGCCAGACGCCGCAGGGCGGCCGTGCGCGCCTGACTGTCCGTCATGGCTTGGCCGGCGGCGGCCCGGAAGTCGCCCACGGTCGGAAAGCGCCGGAAACCCGAGCGGAAGGACGACCAGACGCCCCGGAAGCCGGCGATCCATTCCTCCGCCGGCCAGCCGGCCATCTCCAGCACGTCCGCCTCAAGCACGTCGGCGTCCGGCAGTTCCAGCCCGAAGCGCGCGGCCAGCTTCTCGATGCCGGTCAGCACATTCGCGACCCCAATGGGCGGCGAGGCGGCGTCCAGCGCCGCTTCGACCTGTTCGGCCAGCGCGCCGATCTCCTCCGGAGGGCGGTCGCCGATCTCGAACCGCAGGTCGGCCCGGTCAAGCCGGGCGAGCGAGACGATCGCGGAGGGCAGCGAGCACGTCGGCGTTGCGGGAAGCCAGGGCGCCTCCCCGCTGATCGGATCCGGAAGACTTGGAAAAGGAACGATGGCGGCGGTCATTCTGGTCGCTCCGGTTGGAGGGGCGGCGTTCGGCGGCGGGCAGGCGGGCGGTGTCGGCGGTGTCCGGGGTGACGGGGGCCGGCGTTTCGGCAGGGGCGACCAGCTCGCGGGCAACCCACTTGCGCCAGGCGGCGCTGGGATCGGCTGGCCGGTAACCGTTGCGGGCGTGGGCCTTCCGGCACCAGGTCACGAACTTCCGGGTCACAGCCGCCGGTTCAACCTCCGGCCGGGTTTCCGTTGCCCAGACGAGGTCTTCGGCGGTCGGCTGCCAATCCTCGTTCAGCGGATCGCTCTCTCCCGCCCGTCGGGAGGAGGAGTTTTGAGAGTCAGGATTCAAGAGATTCCCAGTCCTTAGGAGTCCGTCAGCCGGCTGACACATCCCGTCGACGGATCGACCGGAGGAGTCGGCGGCCCCAACTCCGGCCAGGGCGTAGACCATGCCCCGGAAGCCGCGCTTGCGGCGCGTCTCCACCAGCGCGACCTCCGGCTTCTGCAGCGTGGCCAGCACGGCGCAGAGCCACGGCCGGCTTTTTCCAAGCTCGGCGGCCAGTTCCTCCTGAACCAGATCGGCGCACACGCCGTCCACATCGGCGCGCGCGTACAGGCCGGACAAGACCGCGATTTCCGCGGCCCCCACTCCGGGCGCACCGATCCACCGCCGGTACATCACCATGTACGGCTTCATCCTGTTCCCCATGATCCAGCGCTTCGATTCCCGACGGCGGACAAAGCGGGAGCGTCAGCGGAATCGGCAATTCCGCTTGGTTTTCCGGATCCACCCTGGCATCATGGAGTCGCCAAACTGCTGATGCGGGATCCGGTTCTCCCGGTCTCCATCGGTTTTCAAGACCTCGGTCTACACAGGGGCACAGGTTTCCCGACCTGTGCCCTTCGTGTTTCCGGAGGTCGCGTCCTCCACTACGTCATCCTCGCCTCCTTCGGCGTTTTCAGTCGACACACGAGTCCCGTTCGGGCGCGGTTCGCCCGTTTCGAGGGATGTTGTCGCGCACCCCCCAGGCTGTCCACGATTCAAATGCGCGTGCTCCGGCCCGGCCGGCCGCCCTTCATCGGCGGCGAGGAGTCAGCGGAATCAACGCTTTGCCGGGCATCGGCGGAGCCGTCACGGCGGAGAAGCGTCGCCGTTCTGCCGAGAAACCGGCCTGTCCACGTCGCCGTTCTGCCGAAAGATTCCTCAGGGTCCCAAGCGCCGGACTCCGGCAAATGTCGCCGTTCTGCCGAATAACGTGGGCTGTGACGTTCCGGTGACTCCGCAAAGGGCCGGAGAATCGGGGGAGAATCGGGGCAAAAGGGCGCCGCCCGAGTGTCGCCGTTCTGCCAATGGGGGAGTCACGGGCTGGACTCAGGCTCCCGTCGACTCCCCGAATCCCTAGGGAAACCAACGGGTTCAGGGTCTCCGGACGGCTCTTCCGGGCGGCGGACCGTCAGAACGCGGACGTTTCGGCCCCCCAGATCCGCTCCTTGATGGGTGCCCACCCCGGATCTGGCAGAACGGCGACATTCGCCGGGACGGTCACAGGGAAGCTCCCGCCGGTTCCGGGAATCTTTCGGCAGAATGGCGACGTTGGCGCCTGCGCCGTGGAACAAGCGGGGCGCATCGGGAATCATGTCCGTAACCGCGCCGGGGCGCGGTGCGGGAGACAGGGTGCATGGACGAGAAAGAGAACGCGGAACTGCTGGACCGGCCGGTGCAACTGGCGCTCCGCCTGGATTCCCCGTTGCGCGGCGACGTGAACAACGACCGGGCGCTGATGGCCTATTCCTTGTTCGGCCTGTCCAAGGACAAGGTGGAAAGCCTGCCCACCTACGACGACGGCAAGGTGAAGATCGAGGTGCGCGCCCCGCGCGACGTCGGCGTTGCGACGATCTGGGACAAGTCGGTGCTGATCTACGCCGTCTCCCTGCTGCGGGAGAAGATGGCGGAGGGCAAGATGGGGCCGGAGGTCGGCAAGCTGCACTTCACCACCAGCGACCTGCAGCGCATCGTCGGCAAGACCGCCGGCGGCAGCGCCTACGACAAGATCGAGGGGGCGCTGGAACGGCTCCAGGGTACGCAAATCAAGACCAACCTGGAGGCCGGCGGCGAGGGCGAGAGCGGCGCCTTCTCGTGGATTTCCGACTACAAGCTGCTGTACCGCCGCGGCAAGAAGGACGGGGAGCGGCAGGTGCGCGGCCTGACGCTGGTGCTGTCCAACTGGGTGGTGCGCGCCGCACTCGGCAACAACCTGCTGACCTATTCGGAGGACTATTTCGCGCTGAAGCCTATCGAGAAGCGGCTTTACGAGATCGCCCGCGCCCACCTGTCGCACGGCAACGCCTTCTGGATGGCGCTGGAGCCGCTGCGCAAGCGCGTCGGCTCCGACAACGACCTGCGCAAGTTCAAGAACGCGCTCGGCCCCGTGCTTCAGGCCGACCGAATCCCCGGCTACGGCGTGCGCATCGTCGAGGCGGCGGAGTACAAGGAAACCATGGTCGCGCGCGGCGCCACCGTGGCCCGCGTCCTGAACGCCGACCTGCCGGTGCTGTTCTGGCGCAAGGACCGGGGCGACCCGTCCTCCTGGATCGACGCGCCGAAGGTCGAGTTCGACGAGGTGGTCTGATACCGTGATCGAAACGTCAGAACGTTTCGATCACGGTATCGGCCGCGACGGCGGCCCGCGAGGGCCGAAGCCTGCGTGGCGTGTGAACGCAGCGGTCCGAATGTTTCGGACCGCGTATGAGCTTTACACACCCTCAGGCGATGCCCAGCAGGCGGATCAGGCCGATGCCGATGGCGGCGAGCGCCAGCAGCGACAGCACCACCGCCGCGGTGACGCGCAGCCCCGACCGCGCCACCAGCCGGACGTCCACGCCGAGCCCCAGCGCCGCCATCGACAGCACCGTCAGGACTCCGGCGACGCTTTCCATCGGCGCCAGCAGGGCGTGCGGGACCAGACCGGCCGCGCGCAGTCCGGCCAGAGCCAGGAAGCCCAGGATGAACCAGGGCACGAGGCGCCGGGTGGGCAGCGCGGTTCCGGCCGCCGGGCTCCGCGCCGCGACCAGCGCCAGGGCGAAGACGACCGGCCCCAGCATCAGCACGCGCACCAGCTTGACCAGCGTGCCGATCTGCACGCTCAGCGCGCCGACCGGGGCCGTGGCGGCCAGGATTTGCGGGACCGCGTAGACGGTCAGCCCGGCGAGCACGCCATACTGCATGGGGCTGAGCCCCAGGACGGGCACCAGCAACGGCAGTCCCACCACCACCAGCACGCCGAGCACCGCCGTGAAACCGATGGCGGCGACCACGTCGTCGCCGTCGGCGCCGATCACCGGCGCGGTCGCGGCGATGGCCGAATTGCCGCAGATGGAATTCCCGCAGGCGACCAGCACGGCCATCCGCCGCGGCAGCCCGAGCGCCCGGCCGATGCCGTAGCTGACGGCGAGCGCCGCCGCGACCACCCCGCCGATGCCCACCAGCAGGCCCGGCCCCGCCGCCAGCACCGTCTGCGGATCGATGGAGGCGCCGAGGAGCATCACCGCGATTTCCAGCACCGTCTTGGCGCTGGCCCGGATGCCGGGCGCCCAGCGCGGCCCCGGCGTCCAGACCGTGCGCAATGCCGCCCCGATCAGGATGGCGAGCACCAGCGGCTCCAGCCACGCCTGTCCGAACACCCATTGTTCCAGACCTTGCAGGGCCACCGCCGCAACAGCCACGCCGGCGCTGAGAAACAGCCCAGGCAGCAGCGCGCGGGGCGTCGGGGTCGGTTGCAAAGGCTGGGGTGCGGTGTCGTTCGGCATCGGTCGGCTCCGGATCGGATGCCGGTAAGCTGTGCTCTCTCGACCAATCGTTCCAACGGATTATACTTGTGAAATCGTTCGATGAAATCGAACGGTTGGAACCGGGGATGGGCGAAGCATGACGCTGGAGCAGCTGCGCATCTTCGTGGCGGTCGCCACGCATCAGCACGTCACACGGGCGGCCGGGGCGCTGCACCTGACGCAGTCGGCGGTGAGCGCCGCCGTCTCCAGCCTGGAGGCGCGCCACGCCGTCCAGCTCTTCCACCGGGTCGGCCGCCGCATTGAGTTGACCGAGGCCGGCCGCCTCTTCCTTGAGGAAGCCAAGGCGGTGCTGGCCCGCGCGGCGTCGGCGGAGCGCCTGCTGGCCGACCTGTCGGCACTGAAGCGTGGCCGGGTCACCGTGCACGCCAGCCAGACCATCGCCGGTTACTGGCTGCCGGAACGGCTGGTCGCCTTCCGCCGACGCTTTCCAGAGGTCGACGTCGACGTGGCGGTCGGCAACACGGCCCAAGTTGCCAAGGCGGTTCTGGACGGCACCGCCGATCTCGGCCTTGTCGAGGGGGAGGTTGGCGACCCGTTGCTGGAGCAACGCACACTGGCCACGGACCGTATGGTGCTGGTCGTGCCCGGCGGCCATCCCTGGTGCGACCACCCTCCCCTTCGGCCGGCGGATCTGGCGCGGTCACCCTGGGTGCTGCGCGAGGTCGGATCCGGCACGCGGTCGGAGTTCGAAGAGGCGCTCCGCCGCCTCGCGCTGTCGCCGGCGGATCTGCCCGTCGCACTGGAGTTGCCCTCCAACGAAGCGGTGCTGTCGGCGGTGAAGGCGGGCGCCGGGGCCACGGTGATTTCCGAACTGGTCGCGGGCAGCGCGCTGGCGGCGGGACAGCTCCGTCGGATTCCCTTCGCGCTGCCGGAGCGTCCCTTCCGCCTGCTCCACCACCGGGAACGCCACGTCAGCCGGGCGGCCGACGCGCTCCGTGGGGTGCTGCTGCCGGATTCGGCTTGACGGGGGTGCCGTGTATGACGTCACACAGGGGCCTGACTTGCCACCCCTTCGACAACAGCGCGGGATTTTCCGAATGAAGGTCATCCAGTCCGTAAGCTTCCGCCCCGACACCGCCTGGGCGGCGCTGGACATCGCGGAGATCGACGGCGCGACGGTGCGCCTGCACTGGACCGACCAGCCCTACAAGTGGCACGTCAACGACGGTGAGGAGGTCTTCGCCGTGCTGACCGGGGCCGTGGACATGCATTACCGGATCGACGGCCGGGAGGAGGTCGCGCGGCTCGGCCCCGGCGATGTCTTCCACGCCGGCGCGGGGGACGAACACGTCGCCCACCCGATCAATGAGGCCCGCATCCTGGTCGTGGAGCGCAAGGGGAGCGTGTAGCTCCCCGGTCGCACCGGACGGCTTATACGCGGTCCGAAACATTCGGACCGCTGCGTTCACACGCCACGCAGGCTTCGGCCCTTGCGGGCCGCGACCGCCGTCGCGGCCGATACCATGTTCGAAACGTCAGAACTTTTCGAACATGGTATTAAGCCGCGTTGCCCGCGATGGGCTGGAGGCCGCGCGTCATCTGGCCGAACGCCTCGCGGAAGCGCGGGCTGGCGGCGTCGGCGTCGCCGAAGCGGACATGGACGGCGCCCTTGTCCAGCGCGCGCACCTCGAAGCCCAGCGACAGGCCGTGGCGGTCCAGCCGCAGCGTTCCGCGGTCGCCGGCCGTCAGACCGGTCACCCCGATCAGCATCGCGCCGCCGCTCGACAGGTCGCGGATGTTGCACGACTGGTCGCGCCCGTGCACGCCCACCGTGCAGGCCTCGTTCACGCGGAAGCGCGGGCTGCGGCGCCGGTCGGCGTCGCTGGTCGAGGTGCGCACGACGCGCACCAGCACGCGGCGCAGCTCGTCGATGCTGCCCGCCACCTCGTCCGAGCCCGCCCGGACGCCAGTGGCCTGCGAGCCGGTCTGGTCGGCGTCGCTCGACACGGCGGCGATGCGCACCGACACCTCCTGCGCGGCGTTGGAGGTCTCCACGACGCTGCGGCTGATCTCCTGCGTCGCCGCGGCCTGCTCCTCCATCGCCGCGGCGATGGCGCTGGAGATCTGGTCGATCTCGCCGATGGTGTCGCCGATCTCCGCGACGGCCTCCACGGCGGTGCCGGTCACGCCCTGGATCTCGGCGATCTGGCGGGTGATCTCCTCGGTGGAGCGGGCGGTCTGGTTGGCGAGGTTCTTGACCTCCTGCGCCACCACGGCGAAGCCCTTGCCGGCCTCGCCCGCGCGCGCCGCCTCGATGGTGGCGTTCAGGGCCAGAAGATTGGTCTGGCTGGCGATGTCGGTGATGAGCTTCACCACCTCGTCGATGCGGCCGACGGCGTCCGACAGGGACTGGATGGTGCCCTGGGTGCGCTGGCCGTTCTCCACCGCCTTGCGTGTGACGGCGCTGGAATGGGCGATCTGGCTGGAGATCTCGCGGATGGAGGCAGCCAGCTCCTCGGTCGCCGCGGCGACGGTCTGCGCGTTGGACAGGGCCTGTTCGGCCGCCGCCGCCACGCTCTGGGCGTTGACGCTGACGCGCTCGGCGGAGGTCGCCATGGCGTCGGCGTCCTGGGCCATGGACCCGGTGCGCAGGGCCACCTGCTCCACCGCGCGGCCCGCCTCCCGCTCCACCGTCTCGGCCATCGCCTGCAGGGCGGCGATGCGCTCCTCCTCGGCCTGGCGCTGGCGTTCCGCCCGTTCCTGGAGGGCGTAGTTCAGCTTGGCCTTCACGGCGCGCAGCTGCGAGCGGATGCGGGCGAATTCCGCCACGCCGGAACTGGGAATGACCGCCATCAGGTCGCCGCGCGCGATGGCGTCCAGATGCGCCTCCACCAGCCGCAGCGGCCGCCGGACCATGCCCAGCACGCTGACGCTGCCGACCCCCGCGACCAGGATGCCGGCCAGCATCAGCCCGATGGTGGTGGCCGCGTCGCCGCCCGCCGAGAGCGCCCGCCCGCCGAGCGCCAGGATGATCAGGGCCAGCACCAGGGTGGTCGGGACCAGCCGGCCGGCGATGCTGGCCATGGCGTTGCGCAGCCGCGGACCGAATCCCTGCTCGACGATCTGGCCGTCCAGCAGGCCGTATTCCTTCCCGCCGCCCGCGCGGATGGCGGCGTAGATCCGTTCCGCCGCCGCCACATCCTCGCGACTCGGCTTGGAGCGGATGGAGATGAACTCGGTCACCTCGCCGTTCACGGTCAGAGGGGTGACGTTGGCCTTCACCCAATAGTGATCGCCGCTTTTGGAGCGATTCTTGACCAACCCCTCCCACGGGCGCCCGGCCTTGATGGTTTCCCACAGGTTGGCGAAGGCGACCGGCGGCATGTCCGGGTGCCGGACAAGATTATGAGGCGACCCGAGTAATTCTGTTTCCGAAAAGCCGCTGATATCGACAAAGGCTTTGTTGACGAAGGTGATTTTGCCCCGCGTGTCGGTGCGCGACACCAGCAGCACACCGTCGGCCATTTCAATCTCGCGGTTCGTGACCGGCCCATTGTCGCGCATATCAGGCACCCTGTTGCGGTAAACACAAGCACACACATACTTAAGACGTATTTCTACTGTATTAATGCGCGAGCGGAGTCACGGGATTGTCGCGGCGCCGGATGCGCTCGCGGCGGGGGGCGCCGGCCGCCCGAACGGCCAAGCCCACGATGAAAAATCTTTCATGGAAGAATGCGCGGCCAGCTCGCGTTCGTCTGGGTGTCGGCGCATCAACGACCGCTGGTGCGGTCGCCGACCGGAGACTGAAGACCATCATGAACGTTCGCGCTTTCTCGATCGCCGCTCTCGCCGCCTCGCTTCTGGCCGCTCCGGCGGCATTCGCCGCGAACAGCCCGGCGCCCGCCACTTCCGCCGCCGCGGCGCCCGCCGCTTCCGCTCAAGTCCCTGGCCAAGTTCCTGCCACAGCTTCGGAATCCGGCAAGGGCAACGACACCGTTTCGAAGGAGACGCCGGCCGCCGCCACGCAGGCTCCCGCCACGATCCACAAGCAGGCCGGCGCCAAGACCCCGGCCGAGGCCACCCACAAGGCGCGGCACACCGTCCAGAAGAGCGCCGCCCAGAAGCACGCGGCCCATGAACACGCGGACGCCGTGAAGGCCGGCGCCGCCCCGACGATGGCCGGCGGCGCCCCCACCACCGTCGCCCAGTAGGCGGCGGTTTCCAAAATGCTCGCGGCGCCGGGTCTCCCCCGGCGCCGCTTTTTTTGTCTCAGGCGCAGGCCGCGTCAGTTGGACGCAGGGTAGGTGCAGAGCAGCCGCTGCTGGCGCTGCTGGTAGCCGATCAGGCCGCGCAGGGACAGCGGCAGGAAGCCGCGGGCACGGTTGGCGGCGGCGATCTCGAACATCAGCGCCTGCTGGTGGAACAGTCCGGCGTAGACCTGCCGCAGCGGCATCTCCGGATCCCAGACGTGGATGGCCTCGGCGCCGGCGCCGTTGACCTCGATGATCCGGAAGTCCTCGCCGGCGGCGAGCGCTTCCGCCGAGGCGAAGCGGACGTCGAATCGGCCGAAGTGGAAGCCCGGCATGGCGTCGGCGATCTCGTCGAAGCGCCGGACCAGGGCCGGGGTGATCAGGGCGTGGCCATCCTTGTACAGCCCGCCGACCCGGCTGCTGCCGACCAGCGCCAGCCGCACCACGGCGCCGGCCGGCGGCACCTCGCCCAGCCGGTCGCGCAACGCCTGCCGGTGCAGCTTGGCCTTCCAGGAGGCGCGCGGGTCGTGGGCGATGAGCCGCTCCAGCGTGGACACCCCGTCGCCGACCACATGCGGGTAATAGCGCAGGGTCAGCGAGAAGATGGTGCCGCGCGCCTGTCCCGGCGGACGGGCGTAGAAGATGCCGGCCTCCCCGGCGTAGGGAACATAGGCCTGCAGGATGAAGCCGCAGCCCTGGGGCATCTCGCGCAGGTAGGCCTGCAACTCGCCCGCGTCCCGGACCAGCCGCACGCCGAAGCCGCGCCAGCCGATGTCCGGCTTGGCGACCAGTGGGAAGGACAGACCGGCCTCGGCGGCCATCGCCTCAAGCCGTTCCACCGACCAAGCGCCGTCGTTGATCGCGGCGGTGCTCTGCGCGGCCCAGTGGCGGGCGGCCGGGCCGATCAGCTCCAGGCAGCGGATCTTCGACTCGCCCAGCAGGCCGCCGGCCTCGATGGACGGGTTGGCGGCGGTGGGCAGGGTCAGGCTGCGGTGCCGCAGGCCCAGCGCGAACCATTGCAGCACCAGCGGCACGTAGAACAGCAGCGGCGGGATGCGCTCCGCCAGCCCGATCGGCTTGTAGCCGGCGGGCACCACCGGCATGCCGGGCAGCCGCACCTCCGGGGTCGTCGCCGCGCCGCCGGAGGCTGAGGGGCCGAAATCCGGGGCGACGAGCCCCGTCGCCTTGCCGACCAGCGCCCGGCCGTGCCGCGTGCGCAGACCGACCAGCACCGCGGCCAATGCCAGCCCGGCCATCGACACGTCCCCCGACGACAGCCCGATGGAGGAGGTCAGCAGCGCCAGCAGGATCCCAACATGCAGGACCGCCGTCGCCAGCGTGGTCAGCAGGAACCGGTCGAAGCGCACCCGGATGGCCCCGCAGGCGAAATACATCGGGAACAGCACGCCCGGCACCAGCCGCGCCGTGATCAGCGTCGCCAGCAGGTTGTTCTCCAGCGCGCTGCGGCATTTGGAGAAGGCTGGTCGTTCGGTGTAGCGGCGCAGCCGGGCCACCCGCGTGGATAGCAGGCCCAGCGAATAGATCAGGCAGTCGCCGCCGATGATCCCGGCCAGCAGGGCCGTGGCGGTGAGGCTGAAGTCGAGCGTGCCGGCGCTGACGAGGCCGGCCCCGGCGGCGATGGCGACGTCTTCGTGCAGCACGGTCAGAGCGGCCAGCGCAATGGGGAACGCGAGGGGCATCTCTTGGATCAGGGCGAACAATTCGGCAAGCACCAGGCGCGTTTCCGGTAACAATCAAGCGCACCACTTTGTGTCACACCGGCCTCGCAATCAAAGCACAAAGAGTCGCGACCGCTCAGATTTCGCTGCGGTTGTCACGGGGCGCGCACGCGAAGGGTTGGCAGGGTCCGTCCGCCCTCACCCTCCGGTTAGGTCGGTGCCGAGGACGAACGTGCCGATGACGCTCACGATGGCCATCGCGACCAGCACCGCCACCACCGTCAGAATGACCCGATTCGTGGCGCGGATGGAGCGGCAACGCGGGCAGAAGCGATGCGCCGCCGCCGTGGCTTCGTCGCACCGTTGGCAGGAATGCAGGGTCACGCGGCGCCCCCCAAGTCCAAGTCTAACGCCAGGTTCAAGTCCAAGTTCCGTCCGGATCGCCCCGCCACACACGCCAACTTTTATGAGACCAAGAGCAAGCCGGGACCACCGAAGATTTCACCACCCCAAAGCTTGGGGTTTGACGGCCACGGTTCTAGCGCGGCGGGAGGTGATTGGACCATTAAATTAATTTAACTGCCGTACTCGAATGGCTTTGCCGTAAATGCCGCGCGAATCGAACGGTTCGGATCGCGGCGCTTTCAGTCCATGGATGCATTGTCCCAAACGGCCGGAGGGTTTTCCCCCGGCATGGCCCTGTCGCGCCGGCTGGTGCGGAGCTGGCCGCTTGCCCTGTGGGGGCTGTTCACGCTGGTGATGGCGGTGATCGCGGTGGAGAAACCCGGCCGTCCGATCACGCACATCTACCGCGACGCGACGCGCGACTGGTGGGCGGGCGTGCCGGTCTACACCGACGGCATCCACGGCTTCCTCTATTTCCCCTCCAGCGCGGTGCTCTACGGCCCGATGGCGGCCTTGCCGCTGGGGCTGTGCGATCAGGTCTGGCGGCTGGCTCTGGTCCTGGTCTTCTCCACCGCCGTGTTCCGCGCCGCCACGCTGATGCGGTCGGACGACGGGCCGCGCACCGCCTCCTGGGTGCTGGCGCTGGCCATCCCGACCGCCTCCATCAACGTGCTGCGCGGGCAGTGGGAGCTGATGATGCTGGCGGTCGTGATGCACGCCGCCATCGACGTCGCGCGCGGCCACGACCGGCGCGGCGGTCTGCTGCTGGCGCTCGCCGTCGCGCTGAAGCCGCTGGCGCTGGTGCCGGCGCTGCTGTTCGGCGCGGTGCGGCCCGGCGTGCGCCGTCCGCTGCTGCTCGGCATCGCGGCGGCCTTCGCGGTGCCCTTCCTGCATCCCGATCCCGGCTATGTGGCCGGGCAGTATGTCGCCATGGTCGGCAAGCTGACCACGGCGGCGGCCCCCGACAGCGGGCGCTGGTTCGACCTGACCCGCCTGCTGGCCGAAATCGGGCTGTGCCCGAGCTACGCCGCCATGACCGCCCTGCGGGTGGTGGCCGCCGCGGCCACGCTCGGCGCCGCGCTGATTGCGGCGCGGCGGCTCGACCCGCCGACGGCGGCGCTCGTCACGCTGATGCTGGCGGTCTTCTACCTCGTGCTGTTCAACCCGCGGACGGAGGAGGGCTCCTACCTCAACGTCGCGGCGCTGGTGGCGCTTGCCGCCTTCGTGGAGCATCGCCGCCACCCGGCCGGCGCCGTTCCGGCCCTGCTGTTCGCCGCCGTGTTCGGGCTGGGCGCGCATTTCTACGGCGACTGGATCTACCGGCCCACGCAGATGTGGCTGAAGCAGGGCCTGACGCTGCTGCTCTACGCCTACCCGGCGCTGGTGATCGCCACGGGCCGCAGCCTCGTGGAGCCGGAACCAAGCCATGCCCACGCTGTTGCAGAGGGATCCTGACCCGAGGAGGAGGTGTCCCCATGCGCCGTTCCCTGATGCTTGCGTCCGCCCTGGCCGTTCTGGCGGCGGCTTCGCCGGGGCTGGCCCAACAGCGCAGCGCGCTCGATAAGGCGGACCGCAACTTCCTGGAAAAGGCCGCGGGCAGCGGCCTCGCCGAGGTCGAACTCGGCCGGATGGCCCAGGACAAGGCCCAGAACGATCAGGTCAAGCAGTTCGGGCAGCGCATGGTGGACGACCACTCCCGCGCCAACGACCAGCTCATGCAGATGGCTGGCGGCAAGAGCCTCACCCTGCCCGGCGAGCCGGACTCCAAGCACCGCAAGAAGGCGCAGGAGCTGCAAAAGCTGTCCGGCGCCCGCTTCGACCGCGCCTACATGCAGGACATGGTGCAGGACCACCGCCAGGACGTCGCGCAGTTCGAGAAGGCGGCCAAGCAGGCCAAGGACCCGGACGTGCGGCAGTTCGCCGAACAGACCCTGCCGGTCCTGCGCCAGCACTACGACCTCGCGAAGCAGACCGAGGCTGCCCTCACCCCCGCCCAGGCCAGCGCGACCCAGGGCGCGCGGACCCACAGCAGCGGTTCCAGCGGTACGATGAACCGCCCCAGCGGGTCCGGTCAGTAAAGCCCGATCAGCGGGGCTGTGCGGCGGTCTTCACGCTGGCGGCGTCCTGGAGGGAGGCCGCCAGTGACCGCGCGATGCAGTCGTAGCCGAAATCGTTCTGGTGGATGCCGTCCGGCCCGACGAGGTCGGACATCGACGCTTGGTGCGTCTGCACCCACTGGCGCATCACCGCGAAGCGGTGGAACAGGCCCACACCCTCCTCCGCCGCGATGCGGTCGATGCGCGCCTGCATGTCCGCGTGGCGGGGCTTCTCCAGCATGGCCGGGGCGTATTGCAGGTCCATCAGCACGACGTCGAGTCCGGCCGCCTTCAGGCGGCGGATGCCGGTGCGGATCACCACCTCCGCCGCGTCCGGATCCTCGCCGCGCAGGACCGTGTTGGCCCCGACCTGCCAGATGACGAGGTCCGGCTTTTCGTCGATCACGTCGCGCTGGAAGCGCCGCATCATCTCCGCCCCCACCTCGCCGTTGGCGCCCTTGTTCAGGACGGTGACGGCCACGCCGGGGAAGCGCTGGCGCAGGTGGTCGGCCAGCCGCGCGGGGTAGCTGTGCTCCGGCCCGCTTGCCCCGGCCCCGGCGGTGGAGGAGGACCCGATGGCGACGATGCGCAGCGGCCCGCCGGCCGCGATCTGCCGGGCGACGCGCGGCAAAGGGGCGGCGACGGCGGCGGTCTGCGCCGAATAGGAACAGGACATGGTCGGATTCCCGCTGGGACCGGCGGCCCAGACATGCGCGCCCGCCAGGAGCGGGGCCGCAAGCAGCAGCGCGGCCGTCAGCCCTTTCGCAAATCGTCCGCTCATGGCGCCGGCCTCGCGGCGCGATCCAGCATGGCGGTCACGGTCTCGGCCAGAAGGCGGCCGATGCAGCGGTGCACGAACTGAAAGGCTTGCAGCTTTTCCTCCCCGGCGTCGGGGCCGAAGCCCACGCGACCTTCCTCGAACCAGTAGCGCATCATCTCGTAGCGCGGAAAATGGAACACGTCGTTGTTCTGGGTCACCCACTCCACATAATCCAGGTACGGCTGGAAGGTGATGAGCTGGGTCGTCTGCGGGCTGTACTGCATGTCCATGACGACGATGTCCGCGCCCCGCCCGTGCGCTTGCGCGATGCCCGCCGCCACCGCTTCGCCGAAGCTGTCCGGGCCGATGTTCCGCATGGCGTCCACCGTTCCGACTTGCCACACGACCAGCGCCGGGGCGCTCGCAGCCAGGGCGCTCCCCAGGGCCGGCAGCATCTCCTCCGCCGTGTCGCCCGGCGCGTTGCGGACGGTCACGCCGACCTTCCGGTCAGGCAGGCGCGCCGACAGCTCCTTCTCCAGAACCGCCGGGTAGCTGGTCTCCGCCCGTCCCGGACCGGGCTTTGCCGTGTTCAGCACCAGGATGGGAAGGCTGCCGCCGCGTTTCATCCGCTCATAGGCGCGGGGCAGGGTTGCGTCGACCGTAAGGATGCGCTCCGGTACGGCGCAGGGGTCGTCGGGCGGCGTCTCCTCCGCGCGAAGGGGTGTCGCGGCGGCGAGCAGGCAGGCCAGCAGGATGACGGCGGCGCCCCTCATGCGCTCGGGTCCTTGGCGGGTGCCGGATGACGCGGGGACCGGCCGACGGTCTGGTACCAGGTCAGCACCCGCGCTGCCGCGATCATCGCGGCGATCCCGATGATGGTGACTGAAAACTGTGCAAAAAGCGAGGCGGTCCATTGGTTCAGGATCGTCTGCCCGGCAAAGGACAGGAAGATGCCCAGGCAGAAGACCTGAAGCGACTGCCGCCCGCACAGCACGACCGGCTCCAGAAAGGGGGAGCGCAGCCACGCGCTGTCGCGCCGCGCCACCTGCAGCACGACGTAGGCCAGCGCGAAGAAATGCGCGAGCCGCAGCGGGTCCAGGTCGGTCTTGCTGATCGGGTAGAGGATGTCGGCCAGCCAGACCGGCATCAGCGCGCCCAGCGGGGCGATCTGCCAGGACAGGACCAGCAGCAGCGCGGCGAGCAGATAGGCCGCCGCCCCCACCAGAAAGGCCGGCCGCCGCCGCGTCAGCGCCGCCGAGACGTCCGGAAAGCGCTGCATGGTGGAGCCCAGCACGAACAGAAGTTGCCAGGCGAAGGGGTTGAAGAACCACACCCCGCCCTCCGGATAGGTCGGCAGGTTCCAGCGGAACCCGCGCGCCGCCGCGTAGAGCGTCAGCGACCCCGCCAGCAGCACCAGCGGCCAGCGCCGCAAGACGGGCAGGATCAGCGGGAAGGACAGCAGCAGGACGATGTAGAGCGGCAGGATGTCCAGGTTCGCCGGCCGGAACTTCAGCGCCAGCGCCTGGGTCAGCGACAAGGCCGGGTCGGCGAAGAAGCCGGCGATGCCCAGCTCCTCGCTGAACAGCGGGTTGTCGAAGACGCGCGCGGTGTAGGCGACCTGGGCGGTGAAGGCGACGAACAGGAACAGGTAGGCGACGTAGAGCGTCCAGACGCGGTGCACCACCTTGGCCGCCGCGAAGCGCCAGCCGTGATGGGCGTAGACCTTGGAATAGACCAGCGACGAGGTGTAGCCGGAGATGAAGACGAACACCTCCGTCGCGTCGCTGAGGCCGTAGTTGCGCGGCGTCACCCAGGCGATCTGGTTGCCGGGGATGTGGTCGATGAAGATGAACCACAGCGCAAGCCCGCGGAAGAAGTCCAGCCGAAGGTCGCGCGTGCCACCCGAGGAAGCCGCCACATCACCCGTCCCGTGACGTTTACGAGGGTGGGCCAGCCTGCCACGGCCTGTGCGGCTGCAAAAATCCGCATAGGGGTTATCCACCGCGAGGGGGTGGCCGCCGGACGGTCCTTCCGTGCCTCCGTGGCGCCTTTTCGAGCCTCATGGCTCCAGAGGAACGCGTAGCGGATCACAAGGCCCGCCCGTGGAGCCGGCAGGCTCACGTCGGACCGGCCCCGTGTTTGGCGGTCTCGATGTCGGCGACGACGTCATCGGGGAGTTCTCCGACGATGAGCAATTCCCGCTCGCGGCGCTTCAGCCGCTCGTAATGCTCAAGGTCCGGCGCCGAGAGATACCCGCCGATGACGCGCCCATGGCTCGTCACCTTCACGACCTCGCGGTAAGCCTCGTCCTGGAAGCGTCCGAAACCGCGGACGAATTCACTCGCACCGACGACCGGCATGGCGCGCCCTCCTTAGCGTGAATTGCATAATTTACGCAATTCGCGGCGGCAGGCAAGGTGCTCGTCGGGGCGCCCCAGGGCCATTCAAAGAAAGCCGTTCTTGACGGTTGCAATGGTGGCACAGCGATCTTCGGCGCAGGCCATGCGGACGGCGGGGAGTGGGGCGCCGAAGAGAT